>JBGPMT010000041.1:0-13672 GCA_041487135.1 Binataceae bacterium (SeqCode)
GATGAACAGCGCGCCGCCGCCGAGCGCGATTCCGATCAGCGACCTTTTCCATCCGATCTCGGGCATCGCCAGCGCGGCGAAAGCGAAGCCGATCGGAATTCCGGGGAAGGTGATCAGATTGGGAATCAGGCGCCAGTCGTAATCGATCAACGAAACGATAAACAGCGCGGCGCAGAAGACGAAACGCGCGATCGCGTCGGGCAGCGGGAAATTCAAGTAGAGATATGCGGCGGCACTGGCCAGCGCGAGCTCGGCCAGGAAATAGCGGAACGGAATGGCGGCGCCGCACATCAGGCAGCGCCCACGCAGGAAGATATAGGCGAGGATCGGAACGTTCGCCCACCACGGGATCGGGCGCTGGCAGCGAGGACAGAACGAGGCCGGCCGCACGATCGAGATCTCGCGCGGCAGGCGGTAGGCGACCAGGTTGACGAAGCTCCCGATCGACGCGCCGAAGACGAAGGCGATAAGCCCCCCCAGCTCGCGCGGTATCTCGATCATCGCCGCCTCACCTCCGCCTTCGCCGCCAGCTTAGCCATGCGCCCGGCGAAGTTCCATCGCCGTCAGGCGAGCCGCTTGAGCCGGGCCTGGCGGATTTTTTCCGCGATCGCGTGCGGATCGGGGACGCTGTTGAGCCGAATCGAAAATTCCGCGCTGGCCGCCGAGGCCACGATCACGTCACCGAGCCCGAGCAGTTTCTGCCACGCCCGGCGGTCGATTTCGACCGATCGGATATCGGCCAGCTCCATATGGCGCTCGCGGCTGGCGAGCATCCCGCGCCGTTCGATCAGGCGCTCGGAGGTGAGGCTCCAGCTGATCATGCGGCGCACGACCGCGGTCGATACCAGTATCAGGAAGCCGAAGATCCACAAGATCGGAACCGCTCGCCAGGCCTCCTTGTGGGAGAAAAGCAGGTAGACGCCGGCCCCGAGCACGATGAGCGCCAGGATTATCGGCCGCTTGAATTCCCACCACGACGGCCAGACCCTGAGCAGCGCGAACTCGCGTTGCGCGGCGGGCCGCGAGGCGTAGAGGCGCGTGCCGCATCGCGAGCAAAACGCCGCGCCCTGCGCCATCTCGGTTCCACACTGCGCGCATCTCATCGAACGGGCCCGATGGTCAGAGCTTGATCGTGCGGGCGCGCGATGGCCAGCGAGCGCTTGCGCGACACCATCATTTTTGACAGGCCGGGCAGAAGAAGCTCGAGCGCTGGCCGACCACGACTTGCCGCAGCGGCGTGGCGCATCGCGGACACGGCCGGCCCGCGCGATCGTAGACCTGCGGGCGGAAGGCGCCCTCGCGTCCGCGGCCGTCGATGTAATCGTTGAAGGTCGTCCCGCCGCTGCCGATCGCCTCGCGCAGCACCTCGGGCGTGAAGCGCACGATCTTCTCGATTTCGGCCCGGCTAAGCCTCCCGGCGCGGCGGGCGGGACGCACCCCGGCCCGGAACAGGATCTCCGAGGCGTAGATATTGCCGACCCCGGCGACGATCCGCTGGTCCATCAGCAGGTTCTTGACCGCGCCGCGGCGCCCGCGGACCTTGGCGCGCAGATACTCGGCGTTGAACTCCGGGCCGATCGGCTCCGGTCCCAGCGCTTTCAGTTCGGCGGCCATCGCAAGTTTGGCGGCGCGCACCAGCTTCATCAGGCCGAAGCGGCGCGGATCGTTGTAGACCAGGCGGCTGCGGTCGTCGAGCTCGAACTCGACATGGTCATGGGCGGCGTCGAGCGAGTCAGATGTGAAGCTCTCGTCGCGATGCGTCAGGCTGCCGCTCATGCCGAGATGGATCATCAGCACGGCTTCGCCGCTCAGCGCCATCAGCAGGTACTTGGCGCGGCGCTCGAGGCGATCGATGCGCCGGCCGGCCACCTGCGATCCGAAATCGCGCGCGAGGCGGCGGCGCAGGCGCGGCTCGGCGACCGTGACGCGGACTATCGTGCGCCCGACCAGCAGGGGGGCGAGCGAATTCTTGAGCGATTCGACCTCGGGCAACTCAGGCATCGCGGCGGATCGCAGCCTAGGGCTTCGAGCGGCGCTCGACAAGGGCCCGGGCGATGCGCACGAAGTCGTCGACTTCGAGGGCCGCGGCGCGCGCCGACGGGTCGAGACCGATCGCTACGAGCGCCGCGGCCACGACCGGCGCGGGCTGCCCGAGCCGATGGGCGAGCGGATTGCGAATCGCCTTGCGCGGAGCGGAGAACGCCGCACGGACGGTTTCGAGCACCGCGCGCTCCTCGGATCGATCGAACGGCAGCGCCGGGCGGGCGCGAAAGACGATCACCTCACTGTCGACCTTCGGCCGCGGATGGAAACTGCCGGCGAGCACCCGGAAGTGATCCTCGATCTCCCAGTAAAGCGCGGTGAAGACGCTGAGCGCCGAGCGGCCCGGGCTGCCCCGGCGCGCGCGGATGCGCTCGCCGACCTCGCGCTGGAACATCAGGACCATCCGCGAGATAAGCCCCTGAAAATCGCACAGGCGATGCAGGATCGCGGCGGCCACGTTGAAGGGCAGATTGCCGACCAGCTTGACCGGCGGACGTTCGACCAGCTCGGCGAGGTCGAGCGCGAGGAAGTCGGCGCATAACACCACGATGCGCGGATCTGCCGCGAAACGCCGCGACAGCGCCGCCGCGAGATTGCGATCGATCTCGACCATCGTGAATTTCCGCACCCCGGCGCGCGCGATGCGCTCGCTCAGGATTCCGAGGCCGGGGCCGATTTCGATCACTTCGTCGGCAGGCTCGAGCCCGGCGGCCTCGACAATCCGATCCGCGACTCGCGGCTGGACCAGGAAATTCTGGCCGCGCGATTTCGCGGGGCGGACCCGCGCGGCCAAAAGCGCCGCGGCCGGGCGTTCCAGATCGAGGGCTGGAGCGGAAGCCGGCGGCGACCCGCCGCTGCGGGCGGCGTGGAGGCGCTTGCTCACAGCGCGAGATTCGCCTCGGCGTCGAGGTCGAGCGGATCGCGCTCGCCACGGAGCAGCCGGTAGCTGCCCGCCAGCGCGATCATCGCAGCGTTGTCGGTGCAATACTTTAGCGACGGCGCAACCACCCGGAGCCCCTCGGCCGCGGCGCTCTCGGCGAGCTTGGCGCGCAGCCGCGAATTCGCCGCCACGCCGCCGGTGATGACAATCGTGCCGGTATCGAGGCCGCGCGCGGCGGCGATCGTCGGCCGGATCAGCATGTCGACGACCGCCTCCTGGAAGCTGGCCGCGAGATCCTCGGCGCGCACTGCGGCATGATCGGGACCCGCGAGAAACATCGCGGTCGCGGTCTTGATGCCGCTGAAGCTGAAATCGAGCGGCGCGCCGCGCATATGCGCGCGTGGCAGCCTGACGCGCTTGCGGTCGCCGCGTTGCGCCAGCTCATCGATCGCGCGGCCGCCCGGATAACCGAGCCCCATCAGCTTCGCCACCTTGTCGAACGCCTCGCCGGCCGCGTCGTCGCGGGTATGGCCGAGTTCGCGATAGCGGCCGAAATCCTCGACCACGAAGAGCGCGGTATGGCCGCCGGAGACGACCAGCGCCAGATACGGCATCGCGAGCCGATGCTCGAGCAGCGGAGCGAGCAGATGGCCTTCGAGATGGTTCACGCCGACCATCGGGATACCCAGGCTTTGCGCGAGTCCCTTGGCGCACATCAGGCCGACCAGCAGCGAGCCGACCAGCCCCGGCCCGCGCGTCACGGCGATCGCGTCGAGATCGCGCAGACCGCATCCGGCGGCCGCAAGCGCGTCCTCGATCACCGGCACGATCGTGACCACGTGATTGCGCGAGGCGAGTTCCGGCACCACGCCGCCGTAGCGCCGATGGATTTCGTCCTGATTGGCGACCACGCTGGCGCGCAGCGTTGCGCTTCCGGCGCGCTCGGTTTCGAGCACCGCGCACGCGGCGTCATCGCATGACGACTCGATTCCCAGTATCAGCATCTAATTCGACGACGATCCTTTGGCGACGGGAACGGCGGGCGGCGGCGCCGGCTCCTCGGGCGGCGCGGTCTCCAGCGGCTCTCCCTCGGGCACGGTGCGGATCTCGTTTTCCTCGGGCGGCGGCTGGTCGGCGTTCTCGGCGGTCGGCTGTTCCTCGGGCGGGACGGGCGGCGGAGGCAAGGCCGAGGCCAGGCGCCCGTGGCCCGCGCGCGCCATCAGGTTTCCCGGCGCCAGTTGCACGGCCCGTTGATACGCCATCGCGGCATCCTGATCGCGGTTCATCTCTTCGTAGCACACGCCTTCAAATCCGACCGTCTCGCCGAGCCAGGGCGGATTCGACCCAAGTCCCAGCTCGGCGCGCGAAAAGAAGGTCAGCGCCTGGCGGTAATCCTTTTTCATCAGCCAGGCGCGCCCGAGATAGAAATAAGCGTAGGGATTGCTCGCGTCGATCGACAGCGCGCGCCCGAGCGTCCTGATCGCCTCATCGTAATGATTCTCGCCGATCTGCTGGCGCGCCTCCTCGGTGATCCTGAGCGAGGCGCCGAGCGAGGGATCGGCGGTCTTCTGGATCAGCGGCTCCAGCGACGACGCGCTGACCGGCGCGCTCACCGGGACGCTCGAGAGATCCGCCGGGGGCGGAACATCCGCCGCCGCTGCGCCCGGCTGCGACTCGCCCGGCGTCGCGGCCGGCGACGGCTGGGACGACACCGCCGGACCGGGCGACGCGGAGGGGAGCGGAGTGCCGATCGCCAACGGAGCGGGGCTCTCGGACGGTGAGGCGCTCGCTGCGGGCGTCGCGCTCGGGCTCAGCGCCGCGGCGGGAAGATTTTCCTCACTCAGCGCGAGCCTGATCGCTTGGCCGGCGGCGGAGGCCGGCCGCGGAGCAAACGCGCAGATCACGAGAAGACCAGCCGCAAGCGCCTGCAGCCGGCGAATCGATCGCCCGCGCCCGCTCAATCGGTCGGCTCGCCCGGAGCAAACTGCTCCTCGGCAACGTGATCGGAGGCGGTTTTCGAGCTTGCGGTATGAAACGGACATATCTCGGTTGGCGCGAGCGCGATTGGAAAGGCGCCCTCTGCCACCACCGGACAGTATGGGCCGGCCTTGTAGCCGGTCAACGGATCGACCTGCTCGATAACTATCCCGGGCGGCACCGCGAAATCGAGCGCCGGGCGCGACGCGGTCGCCGCTTGCATGAAGATCGTCCAGGCCGGCAGCGACGCTTCCGCCCCGGTCAGGTTCAAGACTTCTTTCTGATCGAAGCCGGTCCATACCACCGCCAGCAGGTTGGGCGTGAAGCCGGCGAACCAGGCGTCCTTGGCGTCGTTGGTGGTGCCGGTCTTGCCCGCGGCCGGCCGTTTGAACCCGCGCCGGCGCACGCCGCTTCCGGTGCCATGATTGACGACGTTCTCGAGCATGAAATCCAGCATGAAGGCGAGCTGCGGCGTGAGCAGTTGTGCCGCCTTGAGTTCATGGCCCTGGATCACGCGGCCGTTCTGATCGACCACCGCGGTGACCGCGTAGGGCTCGACCTCGAGTCCTTCGTTGGCGAAGATCGCATAGGCATGCGCGATCTGCATCGGCGTCACCTCGATTCCGCCCAGCACGATCGAAGGATATGAGGGCAGGTCGCCGAAACCGAGCCTGGCCGCCATCGCGCGCACCCGGTCCAGGCCGACCGCGTTGGCCAGCCGCGAGGTCGCCGAGTTGAGCGATTCCTGGAGCGCGAACGCGAGCGTCACGCGCCCGAAGTAGCGGTCCTTGTAGTTCCTCGGCGTCCAGCTCATGTCGCCGTATTCCCAGGTGAAGGGCTCGTCCTCGATATAGCTGGTCGGCAGGAAGCGGTCGGGGCCGCCGGCCAGCGTCTCGTCGAGCGCGGCCAGATAGGTGACGGGCTTGAAGACCGAGCCGGGCTGGCGGCGGGACTGGATCACGCGGTTGAACTGGCTCCGGCGGTAGTTGCGCCCGCCGACCATCGCGCGAATCTTGCCGGTCGGCGGCTCGAGCGCGACCAGCGCCGATTCGAGGCGATTCTTCTCCTCCTTGCGGCGCAGGCGCGGGTACTTGGCCTCGAGCTCGTCGAGATTCTCATCGACCGCCTTCTCGGCCAGCTTCTCGGCGTGAACGTCGAGGCTGGTGAAGACGCGCAGGCCCTCGCCGGTCAGCACGCCGGGCGGATAGCGCTCGGCCAGCTCGTGCTTCACGTAATCGACGAAGTAGGGAGCGTCGTTGGTCTCGGTGAAGGTCTCGCGCGGATGCAGCGGCTCGGTGACCGCGTTGTCGTAGGCGGCCTTGCTGATATAGCCGTCCTGCAGCATCAGGCCGAGCACTTCGTTGCGCCGCGCGCGGGCGAGTTCGGGATGGCGCAGCGGGTTGAGCCGGTTGGGCGAGCTTATCATCCCGGCGATCGTGGCCATCTCGCCGATCGCGAGGTCGGTGGGGTCCTTCGAGAAATAAAACTCGGCCGCCTCCCAGACGCCGTAGATTCCCTCCTGCCCGCGCTGCCCGAGGTAGATGTCATTGAGGTAGTTTTCGAGGATTTCGTCCTTGGTGTAGAGGCGCTCGGCGATGTAAGCCATCATCGCCTCCTTGATCTTGCGCCGGTAGGTCCGCTCGCTGTTGAGGAAGAAGTTCTTCATCAACTGCTGGGTGAGCGTCGAGCCGCCCTGGCGCAGATGGCCGGAGGTGAAATCGACGTAGGCCGCCTTCAGGATGCGCACCGGATCGACGCCGTGATGCGCGTAGAAGCGATGGTCCTCGGCGGCGAGGATCGCGTCGATCATCGCGGGCGGAATCTGCGACAGGCGCACCAGCCGGCGCTGCTCCCAGCTGCCCTGGAAGATTCCGCTCAGCAGTTCGGGCTCGAGCTGCATCGAGTAGACCGCCTTGCCGCTGCCGGCGTCGCGCATCGCCGCGACCGTGCCGCCGCCGGCGAGCCTGAGCTCGACCATCTCGCCCGGGAAGTCCTTGTACGGATAGGGGAAGCGATGCAGGAAGATCACGAGCCGCCCGCGCGCGCGGTCGTAGCTGTACTCGCCGCGCCCGGGCGGATTGGCGGACTGGACGCGATGGTAGTTGAGGCGGGCGAGGCGCTGGAAAAAGCCCACCGAGTCGAGATCCAGACCCGCATAGATCAGCGTCGAGTCGGAGTAGATGCGCGAGGGAATGTTCCAATGGCGCCCAGAGAAGCGCTGAATCACCTCGCTCTGCAGCGTGTAGTAGTAGGAAAAGAAAAAGTAGAGAATCGGCGGAACCGCGAACAGCAGCACCCCGCACACGCCGAACAGCGCGATTTTGAACAGTCGTTTCACCAATCCTGAAGATGCGGGGCGGTCCGCTAATCCGCCGACCGGGCGCGAAGCGCGCCTGGCGCGCTCACTGGCCGGGCACGACCGGGACGAAGACGGCGCTCTTGCCGCGCCTCACCAGCAACAAAACCGCTTTGCCCTTGCTCCTCTCTTTGAGCGCCCGCTGGTAAGCGTCAACGTCGCCCACCGCCCGCCGATTGACTTCGACGATGATATCGCGCGGCTGCAGCCCGGCCTGCGCCGCCGCGCTGCCCGGGGTGACCGCGTTGACCAGCACGCCGGATTTTTCCAGGCCGAGCTCGCGCGCGAGCTCGGCGTCGAGGTTCTCGACCGCGAGACCGAGCAGCGGCGCCGCCGGACCGGTGGCGGCGGCGGAGGCGAGTTCGGCCTCCCGCGAGGCCGCGATCGTCACCGGCATCGCGCGCCGCGCATTGCCCCGGACAACCTGCAGCGTCGCCCGCTCGCCGAGCGGCGTCGCCCCGACCAGCAGCGGCAGCTCCTGCGAGTCGCCGATCGGCTGGCCGTTGTAGGCGACCACGATATCGCCTTTTTGCAGCCCGGCGGCCCTGGCCGGGCTGGGATCAATCACCTCGTCGACCAGCGCGCCGTGCGGGGCGTCGAGCCCATGCTGGGCGGCGATCTCGGGCGTGACCTGTTCGATGTAAACGCCGAGCCATCCGCGCACGACCTTGTGCCTGGTCTGCAGCTCGGGCAGCTCGCGCTTCACGAGATCGATCGGAATCGCGAAGCTGATGCCGGTATTCGATCCGGTGCGGGTGTAGATCGCGGAGTTGACGCCGACCACCTGGCCGCGCATGTCGATCAGCGGGCCGCCCGAGTTGCCGGGATTGATCGAGGCGTCGGTCTGCAGAAACTCATCGTAGTTGCCCGGGATGAAGCGTCCCTTGGCGCTCACGATCCCGACCGTCACGGTGTGGTCGAAGCCGAACGGATTGCCGATCGCCATCACCCAGGCGCCAACCTTGACGTTGCGCGAATCTCCCAGCGGCGCGACCGGCAGCGAGCGTTTGCTGTCGATCTTGATGAGCGCCACGTCGGTCTTGGGGTCGCGTCCGATGAGCTGCGCCGGGTAGCGCTGCCCGTCGCTGGTCGTGACGTTGATCTCGCGGGCGTTGGCGACCACGTGATCGTTGGTCAGGATGAAGCCCGCCTTGTTGATCAGAAAGCCGGAGCCGACGCCATGCGGATGGATCTCCTCGGGCGCGGTCCCGGGCGGAGTGAATTGATGGAAGGGCTCGGCCTCGGGCCACGGCAGGGCCTCCGCCCCGGCCGCTTCCTGCTCGACCGCGATATTGACCACCGCCGGGCTGAGCCGGGCCGCCAGGTCGGCGAAATCGGGCAGCTCGATCCGCGCCGCCGGCGCATTGGACGGCAGCTCGCTCCAGAACCGCTCGCCGGCGCGCGCCTGCCGGGCGCCCGCCGCCAGGAGGGCGGCCAGGATCAATCCCACCGGCAAAAAAAACGCGTTGAACCGACTGGGTGGCATCGCAAAAGCCCGGTCCCGCTCCGCTAGGCGGAGCGAGGACCGGCCAGTTCAACGTACTTCATCCTAAGATCGAAAAGAATCGCCTCGAGCATCGAGGCTTCGCCCGTATCGAGATTGCCGCGGGTCTTTTCCTGCAGAATCCCGATCAGGTCGATAAGCTGCTCCGCTCCGCCAAGGTCGCGATGAATCTCGCCGCTGGCTGGGTCGGGAACCTCGCCGAGATGGATCAGCACCTGCGCCGACAGGCCGACCAGGAAGCTCGCGAAGGTCATCTCCGGCCCGGCCTCGGCCCCATGACTCGCGGTTGCGGCCGGTGACGGCGGCGGTTGAGCGACGCTCGCGGCGCGCTGCGCTTCCTTGGGCGGCTCGGCCGATTCCTCGGCTGCCTGGCTGAACTCGGGCTTGAGCTCGCCCTCGGCCGAGAAGCGGCGCCGATCCTGGACCTTGAAGCCCTTGGATTCCTCTTTTTCCTCTTTCTCGCTCATGATGCTGCCGGTCAGGAGGCCGCGTGTCCCGCGGCCATCTGTTCGAGCCTCCGGATGCGCTCCTCGATCGGCGGATGGGTCGAGAACAGGCGCGTCAGTCCTTTCGCGCTCAGCGGATTTACGATGAACAGGTGGGCGGTCGCGGGGCTGGCCTCCATCGGCAGCCGTTCGTTGGCCGCCTCCAGCTTGCGCAGCGCGTTGGCGAGGCAGAGCGGATTATGCGTGAGCTTCGCGCCGCTGGCGTCGGCCTGGTACTCGCGCGTGCGGGAGATCGCGAGCTGGATCATCGAGGCCGCGATCGGCGCCAGTATCGCCAGCGCGAGCAGCTCAAGAACCCCGCCGCGATTGTCGTCGCGTCCGCCGATCCCGAAGATCGCGCCCCAGCGCAGGAAGTTCGCGATCAGCATGATCGCGCCGGCCAGCGTCGCCGCGATCGAGCTGGTCAGGATGTCGCGATTGATCACGTGCGAAAGCTCGTGACCGAGCACGCCCTTGAGTTCCTCCCGATTGCAGATCCGCATGATTCCGCGCGTCACGGCGATCGCGGCATGGCGCGGGCTGCGGCCGGTGGCAAAGGCGTTGGGCGTGTCGGTATCGATCAGGTAGAGGCGCGGAGTCGGGATTCTCGCGGCTTGCGCGAGTTCGGTTACGATCCCATAAAGTTCCGGCGCCGAAGAAGCGTCCAGCGGCTGTGCATTATAGGCTCGCAGCACCATCTTGTCCGAGAACCAATAGCTGAAAAAGTTCATCGCCGCCGCGAAGATGAACGCGAAGGCGACGCCGTGCGAGCCGCCGATCAATCCGCCGATCAGCATTATCAACCCGGTCAACGCGCCGAGCAGAAGTGTCGTCTTGAGAAAGCTTCCCATAATTCGATTGCCCTGAGCTGGTTTTGGAACGGTCTATAAGCTCGTGACCGGGGGCATACGCGGGATACCGGCGGATACAGCAAAGCTACGCCCGGTCATTTTCGCAGTCAATGTAATCATCTTTTGGCGATTTCGCGCTTACCGATCAGACGTACCGCGCCGGACAGTGATTCAATCGCCGCCGCGACCTCGTCGGGCTCGAGCGCATCCAGCGGCATCCGCGAGATAACCTGCACATCACCGAGCGGACGCCATCGCGCGGGATCGGTCGGGCCGAAAATCACGAGGCCTGGGGCACCCGCTGCGGCCGCAAGATGAGAGACGCCCGAATCGTTGCCGACGAACAGGCAGGCGCGCGCCGCGATCGCGGCGACGGTGGGGAGCTCCAGCTCGGAAAGCACCGGGAAGCCGATGGTTCTGAGGCGCCGCTCGAATTCCGCTTCCGCCGGCCCGGCGATGAACAGCACGGGGAGTTTTCGGCTCAATCGATTCGCCAGCGCGACAAAGTTCTCAAAGCGCCAGTTCTTGGCCGGGCTTCCGCTGCCCGGGAAAATCAGCACGAAATCGCCGGGATGGAGGCCGAGGCGAGCGAGCCGATCCGTGGCGGCATCGAGATCGGCGTCGAGCAGGCGGAGATGGCTCTCGAAGGGCGTGGCGGGCTCGCCGATCGATTCGAGGTAGGCGATTGCGACATGGCCCGCGTTTACGGGTCGAAACGGATGAAAGCTTACCTTGGCGTCCACGGCGGCCGCGATCAGCATTTTGCGAAAAGTCGGATTTTCCGCCCCGAAGAATGAGTAGATCCGCCGGTAGTCGCTAAAAAGCCGGATCGGGTCACTTCCGGCCCCCTCGACAAACAGGCGCCCGACCTCGCGCCGATCGATCGACTCGCCGCGGTCGATGCCGAGCCGGCCGATCGCGAGGCGCACCAGTTCATCACGCGCCATCAGTTCGAGCGGCGCATCCCGATGTCGGCGTCTCAATGCCCACAACGCAGGTGCCAGACAGATGAGATCGCCAAGCGCGCCTGGGAAGATAATCAGGACTCGGTCCACCCGATTCATGTTGGCGAATCACGCCGGAGGTTCGGCCCCTGCTGTCGCCAAAGGTCCGCGATTACCGCTAAAATCATCGCCATGCCCGCTTCAGTCGCCCGTTCCCCGCTCGAACTCATCGGCCATACGCCGGTAATCCGCCTCAACCGCATGCCGGGCCGCCACGACGCCGAGGTCTGGGCCAAGCTCGAGAACTATAACCCGGGCGGCAGCGTCAAGGATCGCATCTGCCTCGCGATGGTCGAGGCGGCGGAGCGCGCGGGCCGGATCAAGCCGGGCGATACGATCGTCGAGCCGACCTCGGGCAACACCGGTATCGGGCTCGCCCTGGTCGCCGCGGTCAAAGGTTATAGCCTGATCCTTACGATGCCCGACACAATGAGCGAGGAGCGGCGCTCGCTGCTGGCCGCTTACGGCGCGAAGCTCGTGCTCACGCCTGACACGCGCGGGATGCACGGCGCGATCGCCAAGGCCGAGGAGCTGGTGCGCGACAATCCGGGCTACTTCATGCCGCAGCAGTTCAACAATCCGGCCAACCCCGAGATCCATTACAAGACCACCGGGCCCGAGCTGCTCGAGCAGCTAAGCCGAATCGACGCCTTCATAAGCGGGGTCGGCACGGGCGGGACGATCACCGGTGTGGGGCGTTACCTGCGCGAGAACCTGAAGGGCGGCGTCCTTATCGTGGCGGTTGAACCCCAGGCCTCCCCCGTATTGACGGGGGGCGAGCCCGGATTCCACAAGATCCAGGGAATCGGCGCCGGCTTCGTGCCTCACACCCTCGATACCAAGGTCTACGACGAAATTATCCAGGTCAGCGATGAAGATGCCACCCAGTTTGCCCGCCGCCTCGCACGCGAGGAAGGATTACTGGTCGGAATCTCCTCGGGCGCGGCCTGTTGCGCGGCGCTGCAGATCGCGCGGCGGCTCGGCGCGGGCAAGGTGGTGACCACGGTCTTCTGCGATACGGGCGAGCGCTATCTCACCACCGATCTCTTCCAGGCCGAGGGCATTTGAGCGCCGCTGCGGTGGGCTCGGGGGCAGGAAGAAATGACTCAGGTGGACGAGAAATTCGAGCGTCTGAAAAACCTGCTGATGCCGCTTGGCTCGGCGATGGTCGCCTTTTCGGGCGGCGTCGACTCGACCTTCCTGCTCAAGGTCGCGCACGATCTGCTCGGCGATCGGGTGACGGCGCTGACCACGACCTCGCCCACCATGCCGGATGACGACCGCGTCAATGCGCTCGCGATGGCCGGACGGATCGGCGTGCGGCGCCATCTGGTTATCGCATCGAACGAGTTGGAGGTGCCGGGTTACGCCGCGAATCCGCTCGATCGATGCTACCTGTGCAAGCACAACCTCTTCACGATCTGCGGCGCGAAGGCCGCGGAACTCGGAATCGAACAGATTCTCGACGGCCTGAATCTCGACGACCTGCGCGACTACCGGCCCGGAATAAAGGCGGCCGCCGAGAAGCGCGTGCGCCATCCCCTGGTCGAAGCCGAACTGACCAAGGCCGAGATTCGCGAATTGTCGCGGAGGCTGGAGCTGCCGACCTGGGATCGGCCGGCGTCGCCATGCCTGTCGTCGCGCTTCCCGTACGGAACGCAGATCACGCCGGAAGGGCTCGAGAAAGTCGCGGCGGGCGAAAAGCTGCTTCATCAACTGGGCTTCAAGGTCGCGCGCGTGCGTTACCACGCTGAGATGGCGCGCCTGGAAGTCGAGGCTCACGAAATTTCCCGTCTGCTGGATCCTTCGATTCGCGAGCGGGTCGACAGCGAACTCAGGCGGATCGGCTTTCGCTTCGTGACGGTGGATCTGCGCGGCTTCCGTTCCGGCTCGCTCAATGAAGGGCTTCGCCCTCGCCCCGCCGAGTAGTCCTTAGTCAGGATTAATTAGTTGGGATTAAGTTGATGCGTTGCACTAAGTGTGGGACCGAGAATCGCGTGGGCCGTCGCTTTTGTTCGCAATGCGGCGAGCGCTTGATGCTCGCCTGTCCTTCCTGCGGCGCAAAGAACGAGCCGGGCGAGAAATTCTGTGGCGATTGCGGCACCGCGCTCGCCCATAACGCTACCTCGCCTGCGGTCCCGGCCCCTCAGCCGCCAGCATCTGCGGCCGCGATTCGGATTGCGCCGGAGCAGCCGGACGCGTCAATGGTGTCCGACGGCGAGCGCAAGACGGTGACGGCGCTGTTTGCCGACATCAAGGGCTCGACCGAACTCGAGCAGGACCTCGACCCGGAGGAAGCCCGCGCGATCATCGATCCAGCCCTAAAGCTGATGATCGCTTCGGTGCGTCACTACGACGGCTACGTGGTGCAATCGACCGGCGACGGGATCTTCGCGATGTTCGGCGCTCCGCTCGCCCACGAGGACCACCCTCAGCGCGCGCTGTACGCGGCGATCCGGATGCAGGACGAGCTTCGGCGCTATGCGGCGACGCTGCGCGAGCGGGGCTGGGCGCCGATCGAGATCCGCGTGGGCGTGAATACCGGCGAAGTCGTGGTGCGCGCGATCCAAAC
>JBGPMT010000042.1:0-13601 GCA_041487135.1 Binataceae bacterium (SeqCode)
CTCACCCTGATGGTGCGCGCGATGGTCGAGCGTGGTTTCGATGCCTGCGGCGGTCCCAACTACGCCCCGCACGAGGAGGGACGCCTGGAAGCCTGCTGCGCCGCCTCGCCCGGCGCGCCGTGTCATGTGCTGGTCGGCGAGGAGCGCGCCGAGCATCTGGCAGGCTGCAACATGGTGTTCCGCAAAGCGGCGCTGGCGAAAATCGGCGGCTTCGATCCGCAGTTTACCGCGGCCGGCGACGACGTCGACATCTGCTGGCGGATGACCGCGGCCGGCTTCAGCGTTGGCTTCGCCCCCGCCGCCTTCGTCTGGCATTTCCGGCGCAACACGGTGCAGGCCTACTACGGCCAGCAGCGCGGCTACGGCCGGGCGGAAGCGATGCTCTATTTCAAGTATCCCGATCGCTTCAATCTGCTCGGTCAAATCAAATGGCGCGGACGCATCCCGGGGATCAACCGGATGCTGCCGGGAGGCGCTGAGAGGCGTATCTGGTGGAAGGCGCCGGCTGCCTATGCTCAGGCGCTCGAACCCCCCGCCCAGAGCCTGATCGCATTTCTGCCGCAGACGCTGGAGTGGAACCTCGCCTGGGCCGTCGCGATGGCGGTATGCACGCTCAAAGGCCTGAGTATATTGCCGGCGCTCGCGATGCTCCTCGCCGGTCCGCTCTGGGCGCTCCATTATGCGCGCCGGGCGCCGCTCGAACGCCGCCACGATCGGCTGAGCTCGCGCCTGATAGTCGCGCTGCTCGCCTACAGCGGCCCGATGGCGAGAACGCTGACGCGCTACAAGACCCGGCTGGCGATGGCCGCGAATATGGGCATTGGCAGGCCGCCGCGCCAGCGCCCGCGGATCGACCTTCGGCGCCGCGCGGTGATGCTCAACTATTGGAACGAGAGCTACACGACTCGCGATACGCTGCTTGCCGATCTGACCCGGCTCTTCCATCGGCTGCGTTACCCGGTGACGGTCGAGCCCGGATGGGGCGACTACGACCTCGAGGTGAGACCCGACCTGTGGACCCGCATCGAGCTCAGGACCGCTGACGAGGAGCACGGCGGGATGAAACTTATCAACCGGGTCGCCGCGCGGGTGCGCTTAAGCGCCGCCAGCAAAGTCGCCCTGCTCGCCGGGACTGCGTCGACCCTCGGCTGCGCGATGCTCGGCGAGCCGAAGGCGATGCTGGCAGCCGGGGCGCTCACGCTGGCGGGGATCGTCTGCTTGATGGCCGAGACGTTGGAGGCAGGCCGCTTCGCTTACCGCGCG
The DNA here is from genome assembly GCA_041487135.1 of Binataceae bacterium (SeqCode). GTDB lineage: Bacteria > Desulfobacterota > Binatia > Binatales > Binataceae > JAJPIG01. Next base: position 1,264 of record JBGPMT010000042.1, read on the forward strand.
ATCGAAGCCTGCGCACAGGAACTTGGCCTCACGCCGCTCGGCGCTCCAGCCCTGGCCGTCCGCCGCGCCGCCCGGCAAAGCGGCGCATCGTCACCCGCGGCGGCTTCCGAAGCGCTCGCCCAGTAACCGCACCGGCGGAATCGTACCCGCGCTGGCATCGCACCCGCCGCTTCTGCTTGAATCGGCCGACGATGCTCAAGCGGATTCTGCTGCTGGCCGTGGCGGGCGCGTCCGGAACCCTGGCGCGCTATTGGTTGTCGGGATTCGTCCAGCGCTCGAGCCTCGCTTTTGCGTGGGGTACGCTGGCGGTCAACGGCCTGGGATGCTTCCTGTTCGGCCTGGTCTGGACGCTAGCCGAGGAGCGGATGCTGATCAGCGGTGAAACCCGGATCATTCTGCTGGCCGGTTTCATGGGCGCCTTCACCACCTTCTCGACCTACATGTTCGAGACCCGGCAGATGCTCGCCGCGTCGGAATGGCTGGTGGGCGCCGCCAATTTCGCGGTGGAAAACCTCGCCGGCTTTGTCTTGCTGATGCTGGGAATCGTCCTCGGACGACTAATTTAGAGGAGCGCGCGTATGCATCTTCCGTCAGAGGGTGAACTGCTCAGGATTTTCATCGGCGAGAGCGACCTTTACCATCATCGCCCACTGCATGAGGTGATTGTCGAGGAGGCGCGCAAGCGCGGGATGGCGGGGGCGACCGTGCTGCGGGGCACGCTCGGCTTCGGCGCCCACAGCCGGATTCATAGCGCCAAGATCCTGCGGCTCTCGGAAGACCTGCCGATGGTGATCGAGATCGTGGATATCCCTGAGCGCATCGAAGCCTTCCTGCCGGATCTGGATACCTGGATGGACGAGGGGATGGTCACGGTCGAAAAGGTCCGGGTGATCGTCTACCGGCATAGCGAAACCAAGACCCGGCATCCGCACTGACGCTGGCGCCGGCGGCGGGCCGGAAAATCAGTCGAGCTTGGCGCGCAACTGGACCAGTTCGCGGCGCACCTCGGTCAGCGCGCGCCGGAGCGCCGCCTCCGATTTGCCGCCCCCGGCGTTATCGGCGAGGCTTGCCGGGGCAGCTTGCGGAGCTATCCGGCGGGCCGGCTCCTCGCCCTTCAGGGCGGCCTCCAGCCCGTTTTCGCGAATGTATTTCTTGGCTCCCTCGATCGTGAAGCGCTCCTTGTGGAGCAGGCGCTTCACCGCCTTGAGGGTCTCGACCTCCTGCTCGAGGTAGTAGCGATGGCCGGACGGGGTATGGCGCGGCTTAAGGAATGGGAACTGGGTCTCCCAGAAGCGCAGCACGAACGGCGCGACCCCCACCATCTTGGCCGCCTCGCCGATCTTCAGGTTCCGGCCGCTCTCCGGCGCCGATGACGCCCTGCTTTTGCCTGTGCCGCGTGTACCAGACTTGCGTGACGAACGACTCATGACCTCGTCTTGTCGCTGTTGGCAACCATCTCCTTCAACACTTGGCTGGGCTTGAAGGATAGCACGCGGCGGCGGTCGATGATGATAGGGTCGCCGGTCTGCGGATTGCGCCCGCGCCGGGCGCGTTTGTGGTTGACGATGAAAGTACCGAAGCCCGAGATCTTGACCTTCTCGCCCCGGCAGAGGCTATCGCGGATGATGCCCAGCACCGCTTCGAACACTTCGGCGGCTTCCTTCTTCGAGGAACCCGTGCGCTCGTAGATCAACTCTACGAGATCGACTTTGGTCATCCCTTGAGGCGTACCGTCCCCCGAAGCGAGGCCCGGAAGCTACTGTCTGAGCTCGGCTCCCAGGCGCGCCCGCGCCCGCTCCACCAGTTCAGCGTGCGCGCGGTTGACCTCTCCGTCGGTGAGCGTGCGGTCCCGGGCCCGGTAGAGGCACGCGATTCCCACGCTCTTCTTGCCCGGCGGCAGTGAACCACCCTCGTATACGTCAAACAGCCTCACACTCTCAAGCAGATTCAACTCCGTCTCAGCCATCGCCTGCAGCACCTTATCCGCCGCCATCTCGCGATCGACCACCAGTGCGAGATCGCGCCGCACCGCCGGGAAGCGCGGGGGCAACTCGATCGGCCGCGGCGGCGGCGTGCCATAGGCGAGCAAGAGCGTGAGGTCGAGCTCGAAAATGCCGCACGGACCGCTGAGCTCCAGGCGCATCGCCTCGCCCGGATGCAGCTCGCCGGCGTAGCCCGCGAGTTGGCCGCCGATCCGGATGTGCGCCGACTTGCCCGGGTGTAGAAAGGCGAGCTCGCCGCCGCCGGGCGGCTCGAAACTCGGGCGCGGCGCGCCGGGAAGCGATTGCAGGTAGCTCTCGACGATCCCCTTGATGGTGAAGAAATCGGCCGCCACGCCCGCTCGTCCGATCGCGCCGAGCGCATACTCGCCGTAGCTGACGCCCGCCAGCCGCTCGGCTTCGGGAGCCTGCTCGCGATCCTTCATGATGAAGGCGCGGCCGATCTCGAAAGCGTGGAAGGCGGCCGCCTCGCGGTTCAGATTGAAGCGCAGCGCGGCGCGCAATCCCGGCACCAGGCTGCGGCGCATCTCGCCGAGCTCAGCCGAAAGCGGATTGGTAACCCGCACGGTCTCGCCCGCGCCGATCCCGGGATAGGCCTGGTTGTCGGCCGGCGCGACGAAGGCGATCGATTTGATCTCCGTCAGCCCGCACCCGAGCATCACCTCGCGCGACGCCCGCGCGAAAATCCGCGAGGCATCCTCGACCGCCGGACCCGCCGACACCCGCGCGGGCGCCGTGGCGGGAATCTCCTCGAGCCCGCGCAAGCGTGCGACTTCCTCGGCGAGGTCGGCGGGCTCGTTGAGATCGGGGCGGAACGAAGGCGCGGTAACGATCAACCTGCCCCGGCCGCCCGAGCGCACGGCGGCGCCCAGCGCCTTGAGCCGGCGGCTGACCTCGGCGGGTGGAATCTCGATTCCCAGCAGTTTCGCGATCGCGTCCGGTTCAAGCGCGATTTCACGGGCCGGCGCCGGACGCGCCTCAACGTCGACGATCGATCCCGCCGGGCGGCCGCCGGCGATGCGGCGGATGATGGCGGCGACGCGATGGAGCGCGCGCACCTGGCCCGCGCGATCGATGCCGCGCTCGAAGCGGTAACTCGCCTCGCTGCGCAGCCCCAGCCGCCGTCCGGTGCGCGCCACGCTCATCGCCTCGAAGTAAGCGCTTTCGAGCAGGATCGTGCCGGTCTCGCCGCCGACTTCCGAGTTGCCGCCACCCATCACCCCCGCCAGCGCGACCGGTTTCTCCGCGTCAGCAATCACCAGGTCGTCGGGCAGAAGGTCGCGCCGCAAGCCGTCGAGCGTGGTCATCTCGCGATCATTGCCCGCGCGCCGAACGACGATCTTGCCGCCGGCGAGCTTGGCGTAGTCGAAGGCATGGATCGGCTGCCCCAGCTCGAGCATCACGTAGTTGGTCGCGTCGACCACGTTGCTGACCGCGCGCATCCCGCTGAGCTCCAGGCGCCGCGTGACCCAGGCCGGCGAGGGTCCGATCTTGATGCCCGACATCGCCAGTGCCGCGTAGCGCGGGCAGAGATCGGGCGCCTGGATTTCGACCGCGAGCGGCGCCGCGGCATGGTCCTGGCCGGTGAGCGGCGTGATGCGCGCCGGTTTCATCCTGACGCCGAACAGGGCCGCGATTTCGCGCGCCAGTCCGAGTACCGAGAGACAGTCGCCGCGATTCGGCGTGATCGCGATGTCGAGCACCGTGTCGTCGAGATAGAGCGCCGCGGCGAGGTCCACTCCGGGGGCGCCGGAATCGAGCTCGAGGATCCCCTGATGCTCCTCCGAGAGCCCCAGCTCGCGCTCCGAGCAGAGCATCCCGTCCGACTTGATGCCGCGGATGACGGCGGCCTCAAGCGGCGGTGCCTGCTCGACGCTCGCGGCGCCGCCCGCGCCGTGAACTCCCGCCCGCAGCCGCGCCCCGACCCGGGCATAAGCGGCGGTCATTCCCGCGCGCACGTTCGGCGCCCCGCATACGACGCTGAAGCGTCCGACCGGACCGGCGTCAACTTCGCACAGACTCAGGCGATCGGCGTTGGGATGGCGATCGACCTTGAGCACGCGCGCGACCACGACGTTGGAGAAGCCGGGCCGCAGGCGCTCGAGGTTCTCGACCTCGACGCCGGCCGCCGTCAGGCGCCGGCAGATCTCCTCGACCTCGGCCGCGACGCTCACGAACTCGCCGAGCCAGCTGAGCGGCAGCTTCATGAGAACCTTTCGACCGAGCCCTGGAACTGACCGAGAAAGCGCAGATCGTTTTCGAAGAACAGCCGCATGTCCTCGACGCCCAGCTTAAGCAGCGCCGTGCGCTCGACGCCGAGGCCGAAAGCGAAGCCCTGGTACTCGGCCGGATCATAGCCGACCGCGCGGAAGACGTTGGGATGGATCATCCCGGAGCCCAGGATTTCGGTCCATCCGCTCTGCTTGCAGACGCGGCAGCCCTTGCCCGCGCAGAGCAGGCACGAGATATCGACCTCGGCGCTCGGCTCGGTGAACGGAAAGAAGCTCGCGCGGAAGCGGACCGCGGTCCCCGGTCCGAAGAAGGCGCGCAGGAATTCGGTCAGCACGCCCTTGAGATGGGCCATGGTGATCTTGCCGGCGCGGTCGACCATGAAGCCTTCGATCTGGCTGAACATCGGCGCGGCCCGCACGCTCAGCTCGTCGCGCCGGTAGCAATTGCCCGGGCAGACGATCGCGAGCGGCGGTTTGCGCTGCTCCATCACGCGAATCTGGCCGGTGGAGGGCTGGGTGCGCAGCAGCAGGCCGCCGCCCAGAACAAAGGTGTCCTGCATCTCGCGCGCCGGATGGTCGGGCGGAAAGTTGAGCGCCGCGAAGTTGTGGAAGTCGTCCTCGATGTCGCGCGTCGCTACGATCTCGAAGCCCATCGCGCCGAAGATGCGCAGCATCTCCTCGATGGTCAGCGTGACCGGATGCAGCCGGCCGCGCGGGAGCCGCGCGCCGGGCAAGGTCACGTCGAGGCGCGCTTCGGCCAGCGACCGTTCGAGCGCCGCCTGCTTGAGCTTGTGCTGGAGGACCTCGATCCGCGCCTCGAGCTCGCGCTTGATCTGATTGACCAGCTGGCCGATCGCGGGGCGTTCGGCGGCCGGCACCTCGCGCATCCGGCGCATGATCTCGGTCAGCTCGCCCGAGCGGCCGAGCACGCGCACGCGGACATCCTCGGTCGCCGCCTCGGTGGCGTCGTCGGCCAGTCCACGGAGCGCGCGGGCGCGGATTTCTTCGAGCTGATCCTTCATGGCTTGAAAAGTCTCGACCGCGGCCGGACAGCCCCCATCCGACCGATCAAACAAAAGACCATGTGGCATACCACATGGCCTTCACAGCGCGGAAGCGTCGTCGCGGCCGGTCTCGGGTTCAAGCCGCGGCGAGGCCGAGCGCGTTTTTGGCGGCGCGTATCAGCTCGGTGAAGAGGCTGTCACGCTCCTTGGCGAGCAGCGCCAGTTGCTTGCGATCGAGCTCGACGCCGGCCTTCTTCAGGCCGTTGATAAAGCGGCTGTAGCTCAGCCCGTGCTCACGCGTGAGCGCGTTGATCCGGGCGATCCAGAGCGAGCGGAAATCGCGCTTCTTCTGCTTGCGATCGCGATAGGCGTAGGTCAGGCCCTTTTCGAGCGTGCTGCGGGCCTGACGATAAAGCTTGCGTCCGCCGACGAAGCCGGAGGCCAGCTTGAGCTGGCGCTTGTGACGACGGTGGCTCTTGAAGCCGCCTTTGACACGAGGCATCGGAGATCTGCGTCCTTCCTTGAGATTAAATCGGTCCTTGGGATCGAATCAGCCGCTGCATCCTACCTGATTACGCGGGCGGAATCAGCCGCTTCACTTGAACGGGATCAGCAACTTGATCTTGCGCGCGTCGGTCGCGTTGAGCAGCGCCGGGGCGCCCAGGTGACGCTTGCGCGAGCGGCTCTTGCTCGACAGCAGATGGCGCAGGTAGGCGCGCTTGTGCTTCACCTTGCCGCCCTTGGTCACCTTGAAGCGCTTGGCCGCGCTGCGATTGGTCTTGAGCTTGGGCATACCGTTTCCTGTTTGCGATCTACCTAACGCGGCGTGAGCAGCACCGACATATTGCGCCCTTCCATGCGGGCCAAGCCCTCCGGCTGCGCGATATCCTGGACCTGCGCGAGGATCGACTGAATCAGCGCCCGTCCCAATTCGGGATGGGTAATCTCCCGGCCGCGAAACCAAATCGAGAGCTTAACACGCTGACCTTCGCCGACAAAGCGCCGGATGTGCTTCACCTTGAAGTCGACGTCATGCTTCGCGGTGCGCGCCCCCATCTTGACTTCCTTGACCAGGCTGGCGCTCGAGCTGCGGCGCGAGTCGTGGGCCTTTTTCTTCAGCGCGTAGCGATACTTGTCGAAATCGGCAACCCGGCAGACCGGCGGCTGCGCGCTGGACGCGACCTCGATCAGGTCGAGCCCGCGGCTCTCGGCGAGCTTGATCGCGTCGCGCAGGCTCATGATGCCGGCCTGCTGGCCGTCGACGTCGATCACCCGCACCTCGGTCGCGCGGATCAGCGCGTTGGTCCGGATCGCCGGTTCCCGCGAGGGTGGCGTTCTAAAATCCCTACGAATATGACACCTCCTGTGTCAGCGGCATCGGGCGCGGCGTCCGATGCTCCGTTATCATTAACGCTGTGGGGCGCCGCGTGACCGTCATGACGGCAGCGACTCGCCCTTCAACAATTCAATCAGGCCGTCGAGCGTCAGCGCCTGGCTCTTGGCGCCGCGCAGGATCCTGAGCGACACCGAGCGCGCCGCGGCCTCGCGCTCGCCGACCACCGTCATATAGGGGATCTTGGCGAGTTCCGCTTCGCGCACCTTGAAGCCGAGCTTTTCGTTGCGGAGATCGGCGCTCGCGCGAAATCCCTCGCGCTTGAGCAGCTCGGCAATCTCGCCGGCGTAGCCCTCGACCTTTTCGCTGAGCGACAGCACCCGGACCTGCTCGGGCGCGAGCCAGAACGGCAACACGCCGCCGGTATGCTCGAGCAGCAGGCCGATGAATCTTTCGAGCGAGCCTAAGATCGCGCGATGGATCATCACCGGGCGCGCCTCGGTCCCGGCGCTGGTCGTGAAGCTCAGGCCGAAGCGCTCGGGCATATTGAAATCGAGCTGGATGGTCGCGAGCTGCCAGCGGCGCTTGAGCGCGTCGGGGATGTCGATCTCGATCTTGGGGCCGTAAAAGGCGCCTTCGCCCGGATTCAGATCGTAGGCGAGGCCGTTGCGCTCGAGCGCCCGGCCCAGCGTCGCCTCGGTCTCGCGCCAGATTCGCTCGTCGCCGAGATGCTTCTCGGGCATCGTGGCGAGCTTGGCCTCCATCTGCTCGAAGCCGAGCGCGGTGTAGATGTCGCGCACCATGCGCAGGCTGAGATCGATTTCACTCTCGACCTGCTCGGGCGTGCAGACGATATGCGCGTCGTCCTGCGACATCGCGCGCACCCGAGTCAGGCCATGGAGCGTGCCCGAGCGCTCGGCGCGATGGAGCCGGCCGAAATCCGCGATCCTGAGCGGCAAGTCGCGATAGGAGCGCTTCTCGGCGCCGTAGATAAAAGTATGGCCGGGGCAGTTCATCGGCTTGAACGCATAGTCGAGCTCGCCGGAGCGATTCTCGCCATCGGTGGTGAGAAACATGTTCTCGCGGAAGTTCTCCCAATGGCCCGAGGTATGCCAGAGCTGGTTCTTGAACAGTTGCGGCGTCACCACCTCGTCGAAACCGTAGCGGCGGTAGAGCCGGCGGATATAGTCGATTAGCTGGTTGTAGATAATTGTGCCTTTAGGGAGAAAGAAGGGCGAGCCGGGCGCGATCGGGTCGAAGATGAACAGGCCCATCTCGCGGCCCAGCTTGCGATGGTCGCGGGCGCGGGCCAGTTCCAGCAGCTTCAGATGCTCCTCGAGCTGCTCCTTGCTGGCGAACACCGTGCCGTAGATTCGCGACAGCATAGGATTGTGCTCGTCGCCGCGCCAGTAGGCGCCGGCCACGCCGGTCAGCTTGAAGGCGCGCAGATACCCGGTCGAGGGCACGTGCGGCCCGCGGCAGAGATCGATCCAATCGCCCTGGCGATAGAGCGAGACCGTCGGCTCGGGGATCTGCTCGAGGATCTCGACCTTGTAATCCTCGCCCATCGCGCGGAAGCGCTCGCGCGCGGCCGCGCGCGGTTCTTCGATTCGTTCGACCGGCAGATCGGCCTTCGCCAGCTCGCGCATCCGGGCTTCGATCCGCGGCAGGTCCTCGACCGTGAACGGCCGCGGCGGCGCGAAATCGTAAAAGAATCCGTCCTCGATCACCGGACCGATCGTCACCTGGGTGCCGGGATAGAGGCTCTGCACCGCCTGCGCCATCAGATGGGCGGTCGAGTGGCGGAGCACTTCGAGACCCTCGGCGCTGGTCGCCGCGATCGGCTCGACCTCGGCGTCGCTCTCCAGCGCCGCGCCCAGATCGACGATGCGCCCGTTGACGCGCGCCGCGACCATCTCGCGCCGCTGCGCGCCGTCGAGCAGCTCGCGCACCCGGCTGCCGCGCGGCACGGACCGGCGCTCCCCTCCGATCGTCACGATGACTTCGGAGCTCATCTAGGCGGCGGGCGCAGCTATCACGATGAATATCGACGAATCAGACAAGTGTATTGGTAGGCACGGGCGGGGTTGAACCGCCGACCCCTTCCGTGTCAGGGAAGTGCTCTCCCGCTGAGCTACGTGCCTTTGGATTCGGGTTCTTCACTGACACCATCAGCCCCTGAAGCGGTAACAAAAATCACGTTTTCGAGCAACCCGAACCCACCACGCACGCCGGTTGACGATGGCAGGCCTGCGCTGCAAAGGAGCGCGGCGACGGCCTTCCGACCCCGCGACCAGGCCTCGGCTGATTTGATAAGCTGGCGCAGCCGATGGACCACGAGCGAATCGTACAGCTGTTCTTTTTCGGATTCCTGGCCCTGATGGCCTATGAGCTCTACCAGGTGCTCGGGCCCTTCCTGTTCCCGATCGCATGGGCCGGCCTGCTCGCCTTCATGGTCCATCCGCTGTTCGATTGGCTCAGCAAGCAGGTGCGCAGCCGCTCGCTCGCCGCCATGATAATCACGGTCGGCCTGACGCTGCTGATTATCCTCCCCGCCCTGTGGCTGCTCGGCCGCCTCGCCTCCGAGGCGCAGACCTTTTACAACGAACTCTCGGTAATCGTGAAGCAGACCGGCACCGGCCCGGCGCGGGCCAGCCACTGGCTGACGCGTACCCGGCCCGGGATGGCGCTCAGGCGGATACTCGAGGGCCGGGGCGTCAGGCTCGAGGACGAAATCTCGAAGCTCGCCTACGAGGCCGCGAAACTCACCAGCGACTACGTGGTGCTGCATGCCAGTTACGTGGCCCGCAATGTGATCGCGGCGGTGGTCGATTTCGGGATCATGCTGATTACCTTCTTCTACCTGCTGCGCGACGGCAACTACTACTACAACGAGTTGCGCGCCCTCACGCCGCTGCATACCGAAGACAAGCGCGCGATCTTCGAGACCCTGCGCGCCACGCTCTCCTCCGTGATGCGCGGCCTGATGCTGGCGGCGCTGGCGCAGGGCCTCTTGATCGGTATCGGCTACCTGGTGTGCGGCGTCCCGTATTGGGCGTTCCTCGCGCTTTTGACCGCGGCCTGCGGTCTCTTCCCGTTCGGCGGCACGGCGCTGGTCTGGGTGCCGGCGGCGCTCTACGCGGGCTACAACTCCGGATGGCCGTGGGGCGCGGGACTGATCGTATGGGCGACCATCGCCGTCGCGCTGATCGATAATTTGCTGAAGCCGATTGCGATGCGACATGGCACGGGGCTGCCGACGCTGGTGGTCTTCTTCGGAGTCGCCGGCGGGCTTGCGGCCTACGGCCCGCTCGGCCTGTTCGCGGGTCCGGCCGTGATTTCGGTGTTCGTCGCGCTGCTGCGCGTCTTTCGACGCACCTACGGCGACGAGGAATCGCTGCGCGCCGCCTGAGCGGTTATCTCGCCGGCGTCCGCCCTCGGGCTTCACGCCGCTTCTGGCTAAGCGCGGTCCGCGCCGATTAAACTTAGGCTCAAGAGGGCTCCCTTAGATGACGGCCAAGGAGGAAAAGGCGCTCGCGATTATCCACCGGCTCCATCAGGCGGGCTTCAAGGCCTACCTGGCGGGCGGATGCGTGCGCGACCGCCTGCTGGGCGTCGAGCCGAAAGACTACGACCTCGTCACCGACGCCCGTCCCGAGGTGGTCCAGCAGATGTTCGAGCGGACCATCGCGGTCGGTGCCCGCTTCGGCGTGATCGTCGTGATCATCGACGGCGACAGCTTCGAGGTCGCGACCTTTCGCGCCGACGCCCCCTATCTCGACGGGCGGCGGCCCTCGGCGGTGCGCTTCGGCACCATCGAGGAGGACGCGCTGCGGCGCGATTTCACGATCGGCGGGATGTACTTCGACCTCGAGAGCGGCAAAGTCATCGACCTGGTCGACGGGACGCGCGATCTGCGCGCCGGAATCATCCGCGCGATCGGTAACGTCTACGAGCGCTTCGAGGAGGATCGGCTGCGGATCCTGCGCGCCGTCCGTTTCGCCGCGCGGCTCGGCTTCTCGATCGATCCGGCCACCTGGACCGCTATCAAGCGCGCCGCCCCGACCGTCGCCACCGTCTCGGCCGAGCGTATCGGCGAGGAACTCGTGATGATCATGACCGAGGGCGGCGCCGCGCGCGGGCTCGATCTCATGATGGAGGGTGGGCTGGTCGAAACCCTGCTGCCCGAGGTGATGCCGCTGGTGGGATGCGAACAGCCCGCAAATTTCCATCCCGAGGGCGACGTTTATGTGCATACGCGGCTGATGCTTTCGATGCTGCCGGCAGGGTGCCGCGAGACGCTCGCCTTTGGCGTCCTGCTGCATGACATCGCCAAGCCGCAGACCCGCGCCGAGGTCGACGGCAAGGTCACCTATTACGGTCATACCGAGCAGGGAGCGCTGACCGCGGCCGGGATCATGAACCGGCTGCGCCGCTCGCGCCTGGTCCAGGAGCGGGTCGCCTACCTGGTGCGTTCCCATCTGCGGCTCACGATGGCGCCGCGGATGCGGCCCGCGACGCTCAAGCGGATGCTCGCCGAGGAGGGCTTCGAGGAGTTGCTCGAGCTGTCGCGCATCGACACGCTCGCCTCCAGCTCCTACATGGGCTTCTATCATTTCTGCCGGCAAGCGATGGCGCGGATGGGCGAGCACGAGATTCGGCCGCCGCGCCTAATCAGCGGCGACGATCTGATCCGGCTCGGCTTCGTCCCCGGCCCCGAATTCAAGACCATCCTGAGCGACGTCGAGGATCAGCAGCTCGACGGCGCGATCACGACCCGCGAGGCCGCGCTGGAGTACGTGTTGAGCCGCTACCGTCCGCCGCAGCCCCATAACGCCGCCTGATTGCTCCGCGCGCGCACGCGACGAAAGCTCTGAGGAAGTCAGGTCGTCATTCTGAACGGAGTCTGCGAAGTGAAGAATCCCGGTATCTTCAGTTCCTTACAGCGGATTTCCCGCTTGGTCACAACATGAGGTCGACTCCTCCTTGGGGGTTAACGGGGCCCGCTCCGAGCCACACGGACACGCGTCGGTATTATGGGGGGCGTTGTTGGGGACCTCCCCAACCTGAGCAGCGGGGTTTTCTTCAGTGCAATCGCCGTCGCGAGGACCTGTCGCGTCGCCGACGTGGCAGAGACCGTCATCGCCACAGAGATCTCCCTGTGGACAACGCAAATCAGCGCTCGCGGCCTCAGCTCGACTACAAGAACAAACCTTCGCTTCTGCGACGCAGCGTATTACCAGCACAGAAGTTAGCAGCAGAAATAAACATATTACTTGCAACTTCATAGAACGCTCTCCATTTTTAGTCAGGTTGGAACCATTTTCGATTCGACATGATAGTAGGGCGGATACCACACTTCGTGTTATGCTTGCTCGGGCACCGCAAGGGTCAATCGGAAGCCGCCCTCCTCTGCGTCTATTGCTTGTTACCGAAGCTGCAAAGACAGACGTGTTTGTGTTCGCAAGTCTTGGTGCAAATGCAGTGATGACAATTGCAATAGAACATAGGTTTGCAAGCGTCCACCGGAACGTTCGCAGCGACGTAGGTCGCGGGCCATTTTATGGGGTGCTCACATCCCACCAGTCCCACGAACATTAAAGCTAATAAGTACCTCATGGGGCGATTTCACTCATATAGTTCGCAGTATTTGTGCCGTCCGAGCTATACATGCCCGTTATCCAGGCGTTTCCACTTCCGTTCGACATTGCAGACGAGTAATCACCCCATCTGTTGTTGCTCCAGCTTGAACTACTTATCGCCACGTCCA
>JBGPMT010000043.1:0-13576 GCA_041487135.1 Binataceae bacterium (SeqCode)
AAGGTCGGCATCCTCGACGCCGATCTCAACGGCCCCTCGATTCCCGCCTTGCTCGGAATCAGACCGTTTCGGATGTTGCCGATGGTCGGCGGAATCGAGCCGGCGGCCGGCCCGTTGGGACTGCGAGTGATGGCGGCGAATCTGATGCCTGACCGGGACGAACCGCCGGTTATCAGCTTCATCGGGGATGAGGCGGAGCCGGCGCCGGTGCGGGAACCCGGTCCGCTGGAGTTCGATTATTCCGAAACGCTGGCGGCGCTGGCCGGACAGACCCGTTTCGGCACGATCGACCTGGTGATAGTCGATCTCGCTCCCGGCCTCGACCATCTCTATCGCGCCGCTCGGATGATCAAAATGAACGGCGTAATTCTTGTCGGTCATCCGTCCGGTTTGTCGACTCGCTCGAGCCGCGCGGCGGCTGAGCTGATGGGCTACGGCGCGGCGCGGATTGCCGGGTTGATCGAGAACATGGTCGGCTTCAACTGCGACAGTTGCCATTCGGTGCGGCCACTGTTCCCGCTCTCCGAGCTTGCCGCTGGACCATCCGACCTTCCGCTGCTAGCGCGCTTGCCGTTCGATCCGCGCCTCGCCGAGTGCAGCGCGCGCGGAGCACTGTTCGTCAAGGAGTACGCCGATACGCCGCTTGCCAGGCAGATAACCGACCTCGCGCGCCAGGTTGAACAGTTCGCTATTGCGCAGCAGTCGCACGAGCCGCTTCCCGCTTCGCGCCCCTAGCCGGTTTCCCGCTTGGGACTAGCTATTGAGGCCCCATCGCCGGCTCGCCGGGAATATTCGAACATCCCGAATCCGCTTTGGCCGCCGATCTCGAATTCCGCAAAACCGACCATCGTCCGGAACCGGCCTCCACGCGCGTCAGAGCGCAGCAGCGGGACGCAACTCACGATCTCACCGGCGAGGGAAAGCTCCTCGCCGCTCGGTGCCGTCAGGGACGCGCGAATCGTTCGCGGCGGGTCCAGAGCGATTATTCTGCAGACGGCCGGCGCGCATGCCGGCCGCCACTCGCCATCAGCGAGAAATTCCGCCGCCTGGACGGCCTCGAATTCCCGACCGCTCTCGCCACGCGCCCAAAGCATCCGGCGCCCCTCGAAGCTGCCGTCGCCGAGCGCGGTGAAGGCCGAGCCGATGCGCGAAACTCCCTGGAGCGAATAATCCTTCGCCCCGACCCTCAGCCGGCCTGAAAACCCGCCGAAACAGGTCGAGAGGCCCCGCGCGCCATCCGACTCCGCGCTCGCGCGGGCAGAATCGAGATCGAAGGAGACTTCGGGCTGAAACTCGATGGACAATTCGGTTTCCGTTTCCAGCGAACTCAGCGACAGCGCCCGTTCGATATTGATGTAGGCCTCGGCGTCGGGCGTAACCAGCGCCGGTCCGGCGAACTCAAGCCGCGGCCGCCCGCCGCTCGCCTCCAGGCTCAGCGGCCCGACCCTGAGACGCCCGGGCTCGTAATGGGCGCCCCGTTCGCCGGTAAAGAGCACGACCGCGCCCGATGGCGTCAGAATCATAACGCGGCCCCCGCCGCGGCCCGCGCCGAGATCGAAGCTGGCCATCGCACCGATGCGGGTTTGCGGATCGTAAAATTCGAAGCCGAGGCGGGCGCTGCGCCGGACTGCGGGATGCCGCCGCGAGGTGGGCATACCGCTCGTGCGACGCGCGACCGTCATGAGATTGCCGTTGCAGGCGGCTGCGTCTCCTTCGCGCGTCAGAACTTCGACCATGCTCTCGACCGCGTCATGGCGCAGCGCGCCGGGAAATCTGAGCGCGATCGACAGTTCGAGCTGCACCGCCTCGATAACGCCGCGCGCCCCTAAAGCGGCGATTCTTCTCAGCGCAACGACTTCGCTGCGCAGATGGCGCCCGGTGAAAGCCTGCACCAGGTTTTGCGCGCCGCCGGCCGGATAGCGCATCCCGAAAGTCGACACGATCCCCGCGCGTCCGAGGCGATTGATCAGCGCGCGGAGTGTGCCGCTCAGAAATCGATCGCTGACCGAGACGTGCGCGTCGCGCGACGGCGCGAGCGTGCCGGCATGCTCGGTGAGCCCCACCCCGATATCGACGCGCGGCTCGATCAGGTTCCAGCCATGAATCGCGAGCACCAGCGCCCGCCCCTTCTCGGCTACCATCCGTTCGAGCCGCTCCGCGATCATCGCGAGCAGCCACGGCGCGCGCGCGACCACCTGGCTGAGGCGATTGCAGTCGACGAGATTTCGATCCATCCCGGCGTTGATCAGCGCGGCGGCATCGAGGCGCCCGGCCAGCTCGCGGGTCAGCTCCGCCGTGTGCAGGTCGTTGACGCGCGGGGCAAGCAGCGCGTGCGACTCGGGTCCGGCGCGCCCGCCATGGGGAGCGATCAGCAGGATCGGCGCGCCGCCATCCATCACTTCCAGCCAGTTGGGAATCGCGCGGCGCGCCGCCGTCGTCATCGCAGAACCACGGCGCCCACTTGCTGGCCGTGGCGCGTGAGCACGTGAAGGACCACGGAGGTAACCAGGTAGTAGACGATGAAACTGAGCGAGGCGTACAGGAGCACCGGATTGCACGCCGGCAGGCCCGGCAGCATCGCGAGCGTCACCATCGCCCACAGCGTGCCGAGTACCAGGGTCAGGATACGCAGTGGCGCCGTGCGGTTGGGATAGATGAATCGGATCGGAACCAGCACCAGTACCGCGAGCAGACCCACAATTATCATGTTAACGCGCGCCGGGAGTCTCAGACAAAACAGGTAGAACGCCACCAGGTTCCAGTACGATGGGAAGCCGCGGAAGTACTCGCCCTTGGCGTCGGTATGGCAGAAGCCGTACGCGCTCGCCAGCATCACGGCGCTGGCCATCACGAGGCCCGGTCGATTGGGGGCCAGCAGATGGGCGCGGATCATCACGAAGACGGGGGCGACCACGTAGGTAAGATAGTCGACCACGTTGTCCAGCAGCGCGCCGTCGAAGGTCGGAACGCGCTGCTCGACCCGGAACGCGCGGGCCAGCGGACCGTCGCTCGAATCGATCACGGTCGCGAGCCCGAGCGCGATAAACGAGGCGCGGAAATCGTCGCGCCCTGCGTAATAGAGCGAGAGCAGACCCAGCACCGCGCCGAAGGCGGTATAGAGATGAACCCCCCACGCACACGCGACCATCAGCGATTCGCGCCGCACGGCCGGCGGCGGCTGACTGAGGCCGTGGGTGTCAGCTCTGCGGTTTGAAATCACGCGGACCGAAATAATCCTCCAGGATGGTCATATACGGACCGCAGAAATGCCGTTGTTTGACGTGCGCGAGCGCCTCGTCGAGCGACATCCCGCAAACCGCGCGCATGAACGCGATCGCCAGCGTCGGCGCGCGATTCATACCGGCGTTGCAGTGCAGGAACACCCGTTCGCGCGCCTCGGTGAGGCCCCGCAGTGCGTCAAGCGCCGCCTTCAGGTGGGGCGCCATCGCGTCCGCACCCCCATCGGAAATCGGCGTGCGAACGAAGCGCAGATGGCTGTGCCGATAGGCCTCCTCGAGAGCCGTCAGGCTGAGCCCGTGGAGCTTCAGGTCTTCGTTATCCTGCAGGCTGTGGACGGCTGTAACCCGATGATGATTTTTCAGCCATGCGATGTCGTCGCGCCGGGGATACTCGCCGATCAGCAGATGCTCGCTGAGCTCGGTGACACGCGGACGTTCGGCGCCTCGCGCCGGCCGCGCCTCATCCGGTGCCCTCGGCAGGAACCAATCCATCAACTTGAAGTTATGCAGGATGCGGCGAGGTTAGCCAAGCCCCGTCCCTCAGAACCTGACCTGCTCAAGCGTGCGCACAGATCGATGGATGGCCGGCGCGGCGCCATTCGAACTGCCAAATCGAAGCGAGCACCGAGGCCGCCACGGCCACCTGGCTCACGATCCAGCCGCGCTCGTCCTGGACCAGCATCCGCTCGACTTGCCGGCTCGACCGCGCCGCCGAGCGTGCCGCACGGTCCGCCGCGATTACCCGCGGCACCAGCGCACTGGATTCGCGCAGTTCCGCGATCACGGGCATCCAGACCGCGCCGAGGTCTTCGACCCGCACTCGCGGCGCGGCTTCACGCTCAAGCTCCGCTACATAGGTATCGGCCGCCCGCTCCAACCGCAGATGCATCCCGTGGTCCTGCGGGTAGCCGTCGAAGTGGACCGTGGTATGCAGCGGCTGGCTCGCATCGGCGACGTAATGACTGAGATAGCCTGCGAGCTTGAACACGGTGCGACAATCGCCTTCGCGCCAGGCGCCGGCCAGCGCGTCGGACTCGCGCTCGATCGTCCACGGCAGCGTGCCCGATTTCAGCAGCGTTCGCGCGCCGAATCGTTGGGTCATCGCGGACTCGCTCTGATTCAGCGCCGCGAACGGATCGCTTCCGTAATATTCGAGATCGATATAGTGGCGGCGGCCTTCGGCCTTATCGCCCGCCGCGCGTACCAGGTCGGGCTCCACTGACAATCGTTCGAGGTTGGCCAGGTTCGCCGCGAAGGCCTCTTTCAGCGGACCGGGCGCCAGCGCATCGACGGCCAGCCGGGTGATCATCCGGTGGACCGCCGAGTCCCAGGCGAGTGCCGGTCCGGCTGGCAGAGCGAACGTGAGTAGCGCGGCGAGCGCAAGCAGCCGCCGGCATCGCGCCGTGCCTCGGATCGCGGCGGGCACTCAGGCCTTCGCGCGGCTGCGGCCCGCGCGGTTGCGCACGCCGCGCGACGCCGCGGGCGGCTCGCGATGATCGGCGGCTTGCGCCGGCGCGCGGCCGCGATCGGTCGCAGCCGCGGAGCGCTCACCCAAGGTCACCACCGCCTGGCGCATGTAGTCGGCGAGCTTGCGATAGGCGCCGGCGCCGCTGCCGTCCTCGGCAATTCGACGCAGTTCGTCGTTGGTGATGACGCGGCCAATCCTGATCTCGACCGGATGATGACGCGGGATGAGCTTGCCCTTGCCCAGCACCTGATAGGTGCCCTTGATGCGGACCGGCAACACATCGCACTGGCTCCGCATCGCGAGATAGCCGGCGCCGCTCTTGAACTCGTGAATTTCGCCGTCGGGCGAACGCGTACCCTCGGGAAACATCAGCACGCTGCGGCCGGCGGCTAGTTCCTCGAGCGCCTCATCGAGCGACTCGAGTTGCGCGCGCTCACGATCGAACGGAATCAGCCGCGTGAAATTGTTCGCGACCAGCCGGCGCGCCGCGGTGTTGAAGAAGTAATCCTTGGCCGCGAGCACCACCAGCTCGCGGCCGAGTTCGCCGAGCGCCCAGGCCATCAGGCCGAAATCCAGATGGCTCGCATGATTCGCCACCACCAGCAGGTTGCGATTGTGCGCGATATTGCCGCGGCCGAGGACCTCGGGCTTGAGCCAGCGCTCGAAGGCCGCCCGCGCCGCGCCCCTGAGCGCCATCGCACCGAGCGCGCGCACAGGCGCCGGGAGCCGCGGTGTATAGGGCTGGGCGAAGCGCGCATAGGAAGGCAGCCGCGGCCGGCTCTGCCCGTTGCTCACCAGCTTTTGCAGGTCCTCTACCGTCTTCAGATCCGACAGCTCCTCGGGGCTGATTTCGCGCCCGGCCCATCCCGAGAGCTGTTCGCCGAGCTCTGCCAGCGCCAGCGAGTCGAGGCCCAGATCCTCGATCAAGCGGGTACTGGGCGAGATGTTGGCCTGACCGCTGGAGACCTGGACCAGCGCCTGCACCAGCCACGGCTCGATCTCGCCGCCGACCGTGACCTTGCGCTCGCCATCGGTTTCGACCATCTCGCGGATCAGCTCGGCCACTTCCTGGCGCTTAATCTTGCGCGTACCGGTGCGCGGCAACTCATGATCGGTGAAGCGCAGGATCCGAATCCGTTTGTACTGGCTCAGCTCCGCGCTGACCTTTTCGAAGTGCGCCCGCAGGCGCTCTTCGACGGCGCGCCGGCTTTCGCCGCGCGCATAGGCGGGCACCGCCAGCGCCGCGACCTGCTCGCCCTCACCGATCTTCAGGCCCACGACCGCCAGCTCCTTGACAAACGGCGAATGGCCGTAGATCTCCTCGAGCTCGTCGATGTAGATATTGTTGCCGCCGGAATCGACGATCACGTCCTTGGCGCGCCCGACGATATAGAGCCGGCTCTGGTCGTCTAAGCGGCCGAGATCGCCGGTATGGAGCCATCCGTCCCGGAGCACCTCGGCGGTCGCCGCCGGGTTGCGGAAGTAGCCGCTCATCAGATTGGCGCCGCGCGCCACGATCTCGCCGATCTCCGAGTTCTCGCGCCCCTCCAGCCGGACTTCGATTCCGCTCAGCGGCTTGCCGACCGAGCCGGGCCTGAGGGTTTCGTCGGGACGCGCAGTGCTGATCACCGGCGCGGCCTCGGTCATCCCATAGCCTTCGAGCAGTCGGATGCCGATGTCGTTAAAAAACTCGGCCACGCGCTGCGGCAGCGGCGCGCCGCCGCTGACCGTGAGCTTGAGGCGGCCGCCCAGCGCGGCATGCGCCTGGCGGAAAAGAATCGAGCCGAGGTTGACCTGGAATTCCTTTTCGAAGCGGCGATTGAAGGCCCGCAGCTGGTCGAATGCGGCATGGAAGAACGGGCCACGCGCCTCCACGTCGTCGACGATTCGCCGATGAACCGCCTCCCACACCGCAGGCACGCCAATCAGCGCGGTCGGCCTCAGATCGGCGAGCGTGCGCGCCAGGTTGGCGGCATCAACGCCCAGCGGATAGGCGATCGTCGAACCGCTCGCCAGCGGCAGCAGCATCCCGCAGGTAAACTCGAAGGTGTGATGGAGCGGCAGCAGCGAGAGCACCAGGTCTTCGCCGTCGAGCGCGAAGACCCGCGCCAGCATCGAGACTTCGGCGGTGAAGTTGCCATGCGTGAGCATCACGCCCTTGGGCGCGCCGGTGGTGCCCGAGGTGAAGACGATCGACGCCACCGTGGTGCGGTCGGGACGGAAATCCTCGGCGCTCTTGCGGCGCAGCACGAACGGCCGCTGCAGGTCGTCAAACTGCAGCTCGACGATCTCGCCGGCCGCCTCTTTGAGTCCGCCGCCGAGCCGGCGGGTCACCGCCGAGGAGCAGAGCGCGGCGCGGGGTTCCGCAATCCCGCAGATCGCCGCGAGCTCCTCGCCTGAAATATTATGGTCGAGCGGAACCGCGATCGCGCCGGCCTTGACGATCGCGAAGAACGCGATCACCCAGGCCGGCGAGTTTTCGCCGATCAGCAGCACGCGATCGCCGGCCTCGACGCCGCGGTCGCGCAGCATCAGGGCGGCCCGCGCCGCGCCATCGCGCAGCTCGCGGTAACTCAGCGTGGTGCGATTGCCCGCGGGCTTGCGCGCGAGCAGCGCCGGGCGTCCGCCGAAATTCTCGGCCGCGTAGTCGAGCAGGTCGACCAGCGTCCGATGGCGCGAGCGCAGGCGCGGACGGCCGCGCGTATGCAGTTCGAGCTGGCCGAAGATGTGCCGGCGCAGGCCCGGCAGATGAACGTTGACCCAGTAATCGGACCAATCGATCTTCTCCGGCTGATAGGGATGCAGCGCGGCGTCGGCGGGCCGCAGCTTCGCATAGAGTGAGCGCGCGTTTTTCGAATGGAAGGTATAGCTCAGCTCGCTGATGTAAGGCCGGTAAACCTCGACCATCTGGCGCGCCAGCTCGGTGTTTTCGCACAACCGATCGATGCTGCGCTCGATGGCGCGGGCGCGGGTTGAGCCCGCGCCAAAGAGGGTCCGCGCGAAACCGCCCAGATGCTTCAGCAGTTGCGGAGCCGCGCCGCTCACCAGGTCATAGGTGGTGCGGGATACGACCACGGCTTCGAAATGGGGCGCCAGCTTCGCCATCGCGCCGCCGGCGCGGCGCTGTTCGCGGCGATTACCGAGCGCGGTCAGCTCCACCAGCTGGCGCATCGTGAGCGGGTTCCGATCGGACGTGCAGAGTTGATAGACCGGCTCATGCCGCTTTCCGAGCAGCGCGGCGAGGATCGGGATCATCGCGTGAGCGGCCAGGTCGACCGGCAGCACGTCGAGCACCAACTCGCCCTTGGCCGGGTAGAAACGGTAACCGCGACCGGAAAGATAGGTCAGCGGCGCGCTGGTGTTGACGCCCTGGTTCCAGCCGGGAAACGGATCGCGCAGCGCGCTCTCGATAACCGACGGCCGCACCACCACGGCCGTGATCGAGTCGCGCGCGCCGAGGACCAGTTGCTCGCCGAGGCTCTTGGTATAGCTGTAGGTGTTCGGCCATCCCCAGCTTTGCGCGCGCTCGCGCCCGACCTCCTTGAAGCGCTCCTCGACCCAGCGCTTGCGCCGGGTCTCGGCCTGGACCTGGCGGCCGGCGTCGTCTCCCTCCTCGTCGTGCGCCTCCTGGAACTCCGCACTATGCGCCTGGTCGCGCGATTCCGCCTCGATCCTTGCGACCGCCGCGAGCGCCTCGCGAATCTCGCGCTGCAGGTTGAAACCGCGCCGGCCGTTCGGGCACCAGTCCGCCGGGAGGTCGTCTTCGTAGCGATGGCCGTCGGCGCCGCCCGCCACGTAGCAGGTCGAGACGTGCAGCAGGGCGGCCTCGTGATGCCGGCAGAATTCGATTACGTTCGCGACCCCCTGGGTGTTGACCGACAGCGCCCGTTCGAGCGAGGCGTCGAAGTTGACCAGTCCGGCGCAGTGCACCACGGCGTCGAGGCCGCGCTTGGGCAGATCGTGCGGGTCCGCGACCAGGCCCGGGTCCGTGATATCGCCGGGCACCACCGCCAGCTTCGCTTCGGCGTAGGCCTCGAAGCGCTCGCCCAAATGCTCGCGCAACGGGCCCATCACGGGCGAATCGAGCACCTCGCGCCGGAAGCGGCTCAGCGCGGCGCGGCGATCGCCGCGAATCAGCAGATAGACGCGCTCGATCTCCGGATGATGCCGCAGCAGGAGCATCAGGAAGACCTTGCCCAGGAAGCCGGTCGCTCCGGTCAGCAGAATCCGGCGTTTGCGCAGCACCCGCTCGAGCACCATCTGCTCGCCGCCGCCGCGGCCCTGGCCACGGTTTCCGTTACTCGACATCGGCAATCACCAGCGGCGGCAGATGCAGATAGGTGATGGTCGCCGCGCGCCCGTGCTCCGCGGTCGCCATCGCGATCGCCTCGTCCAGCGTGTCCGCCGGCTCCCATCCCATCCGCGTCGCCACCTCCGGCTCCTCGCATCCCGCCGCGATCACGCGGCCGACGTGCTGGCGGCCCGGCTCGCCCCAGTACCACATGTAGAACGGATGGGCGCCGTGATAGGCGTGCCCGTAGCGATACATGTGGATGTAGGTCGGATTGCGCGCGAACTCGGCCTCGTACTGGCGCTGCAGCACTTCCGCGTCGGTGGTCTCGGCGAGGCATCGATGGAAGAACTCGATGTAGCTCGGGTGATGCTCGGGATGGAATTGGTCGCGCAGCGGATGACAGATGATCACCGTGCCGCCCGGTTTCACCAGCGGCTTGCCGCGATACATGTTGAACAGGTAGCCGAGCCCCGTGCACTGCACCAGGATCGGGTTCATGATCGAGTTGACGTTGTAGGGACAGACGTAGGGCACGCCGACGATCAGGATGTCGGACTGGCCCTTGACCGGCACCGCGTATTGCTGAAAGACGCGTTGCAGCGCCTTCTTGTGCACCGCCTCGGTCTCGCCCGCCCACACCCCGGTCATGCCGTACGGCGCGGCGTACCCGTGCAGGATCTGGCGGCGCAGATCCTCGGAGAGGTTGCGCATCGCCCACTTGAAGCCCTTGACGCGCGTGCGATCCCAATCCGTGAAGCGATCCTCGTTCTTGTGCAGGAAATCCAGCATCCCGCCGTACATCCGGTTGTTGACCGCGGTCTCGAGCGTGAACACGTTGAGCTCGCGGTTGACGAGCTGTCCCATCCGGTTCGCCGAGCGATGCAGTCCCGAGCGGGCCGGGTCCATGTAGGAATGCGAATCGCGCAGCGTGGCGACGTTGTGATGATGGCGCAGGCTTTGGTACGGCGCCAAGCCGACCGCCACCGACTTGTGCCCGCCGTCCATCGGCACCAGGTTGATATTCAGGTAGATGACCAGGTCGGACTCGGCGGCGCGCCGCGAGAGCCACACCTCTTCGCCATGGTCGGTCTTGCCGAGCATCGTCAGCTCGGCGCGATTCTCGGCGTCGAAGTTGTACAGCCGTTCGGGCCAGTACTGCTTGAAGGCGCGCTCGCCGACCATCCGGCGCACTTCGGCGGCCGTCATGCGGCGATGCAGCGAGGTCGCGATGATCAGATGGACGTCGTCGACCCCGTAGTCGGCCAGCGTCTGCAGCACGGCATTCAGCAGCCGCTCGCGGATGTCGGGCCGGCGCATCGGCGGCAGCGGCAGGCTGATGTCGTCGATCGCGATCGTGACCCGCATATTTGGATTGAGCTGCGCGAACAGCGGGTCGGCGTTCTCGGGACGCAGCAGCGCGTAGCGAATCGCGGTGTCGGGGTCGGGCAGCGGATCGAGCGGCGGCGGCGGATAGATCACGCGCGTCCCGACCGGCAGCTTCTCGAACAGGAAGTCCTCGCCGTAGGGGATAAGCCGGCGCTCCGAGCGCCGGTTGATCGTGACCACCAGGTCGCGGCGCGCACCGGGCTCGTGCTTGAGCTCGGCGGCCTTGAGTTCCTTGAGCTTACTCTCGGGACGCGCCATCGGCTGCACCCCAGAACCAGTTTCCGATTCTCATCAGGTTGTCGTACGAGATGATCCGCTCCTTCTCACGCGTGAAACGCACCATCGGCCACTGCCGATTGAACGCCGTCGCCGCCAGCCGGCGATCCGGATTCACCGCCACCGGATGGCCGAGCGGGGCGAGAAACGGCAGATCGTAATACGAATCCGCGTAGCCCCAGCAGTCGCGGAGCTCGATTTCGCGCGCGGCCGCGTAGCTCGCGCACCAGGTCGCCTTCTCGGTGCTGGCCATTATCGGCGCCATCAAGCGGCCGGTCACGATGCCGCGGCTCGCGATCATCCGGTTGGCCGCGAAGTCGGCCACGCCCAGCTCCCGCGCCAGCGGCGCAACGATGAAATCCGGCGAGCCGGTGACCAGCACCGGCTCGAGGCCGGCGGCCCGATTGCCGTCGAGCAGCTCGCGCGCCTGGGTGTAGATGCGATCGAACAGCACGCGCTCGCAGTACTCCTCGCCGAGCACGCGCAGCCGGTCGCGCGAGATGCCGCGGAGCCCCGAAAACAGCACCACGTTGAGCAGGCGGCGATCGAACTTCTCGGCCCGGTAGAGCTGCGGCGCGCGCGCCAGCAGGCTCGCGAGATAGACGGCGCGGCCGCTCCACTCGCCCAGGTTGGTCACAATAAACAGCGCGGCGTGCACCAGGTTGAAGTCGACCAGGGTACCGTCGAGATCGTAAAAGGCGAGGCCCCGCGGCGAGGCGCGGAGCGGGCGCTGTTTCGCTCGATGAACTGACATGTCAGTCTAATTCACGGCGTTCAAAAGCCGCTCTCCGGCCGCCGCCGCCCTCAGCTCGCGCGTCCCCTCGGCCAGCAGCTCCGGCCGCGCCACCCCGCGCAGCCCGAAGTTCAGAATCTCCTCCACGATCGCGTCCGTGTCGTGCCGGCGCCGGCGCGAAAGCTGGCCGACCACATCCTTGACCGCGCCCAGGATGCAGCAAGCCACCGTATGTGTATCGCACTCGCGCACCAACCCCATCTGCACGCCCAGGTCGAGCGAGCGCTGAATCTTCTGCGCGATCTGGTCGTAGAACTCCAAGATTCTCGCGTCGAGCTCGCGATCGAACCCGACCGCGTGGTTCAGCACGATATCGGTCAGCTCGCGTTCCATCAGCACGAACTCCAGTACGCGGCTTAAGTTGGCGCGCAACTGATCGATCGGGCTGGGCTCCTCGGCGGCCATCCGGATACGCCGGATGCGCTCGGAAAGATCGCGCAGGGCTTGGTCGAGCAGCACCTCGAAAATCTCCCGCTTGTTGCGGAAATAGAGGTAGAAGGTGCCGCGCGCGATGCGCGCGCGCGAGATGATATCCGCCACGTTGGTGCGATGGTAACCCTTGCGGGCGAATATGCGTTTGGCGTGCCGCAGAACCTGCGCCCGCCGCTCTTCCCGGTCCAAACTTGCCCGCTCCCGTCGGTCCAGTGAAAGCTAGTTGCCTTGGCTCGTGGAGTCAAACCAAAGCCGGCGAGCTTTCAACTGCGATAGCCGGCTGATGATGACCGGCGATGGGCGGTGGCTCTCCCTGAGTCGTTTAGCGGCGCGACTGCGCCGGCATCCCGATGCCGCTCATCGTCACCAGCTGCGGGCTTTGGGCCGCGTTGTCGATGATGCCGAGCTTGCCTCTGCTAATTCCGGCTCCGTGCGGTGCGAACGTCACGGCGAAAGTGCAAATCTGTCCGGGCTGAAGAATGCCGACGCAGGCCGGGGCCGCAACAAAATCCTGGTTGTTGGAAGTGATCGCGGCGACCTGAATCGCAACCGGGCTCCGGTTGGTGAGCCTGACGCTCCGGGCCACCGGCGTGCCGCCGAGGTGCGCCCGGCCAAAGCTCAAGCTTGACGGCGACCGCGACAGCACCGGCATCGTCCCGGTTCCCGCCACCTTGACGATCTGTGGGCTGTGCGCCGCGTCGTCCTCGATGAACAGGGTCGTATGCTTGCTCCCGGCGCTGGACGGCGCGAAATTAACCATCAGGGAACAGCTTCCCCTTGCCGGTAGAACGCCTACGCAGCCGGCACCGGTCCGATAATCGGAAAGACCGGAGCGGACCGCCGTCACCCGCAGCGGCGCGTGATTGGGATTCTTCAGCGTCAGCGAAATGCCCTTGTCCATGCCGAGCACGACTTTCCCGAACTGGAGGGCGCCGGGCGCGTGATGGAGGGCTCCCGCGATGCCCGTGCCGTTCAGCGTCACGATCTGCGGCCCGTTGCCCGCATTGTCATTGATCGTGAGGGTCCCGGTTCGCGGGCCGAGCGCGGTTGGCGTGAAGGTCAGATCTATTCCACACGATGAGTTCGCGGCGAGAAGCGCGCCGCGCACGCAGGTGCTGCTGCCGGTATCGATAGCGAAGTCGCCCGTGGCGGCGATCGCCCCGAACCGTACGGCGGGAAGATTCCGATTGGCCGACGGGTTGGCTACCGTCACCCGCCTCCGCGGACTGGTCGCACCGCTCATTCCGAACACCTGCGACGGAAACTCGATCTTTTTGGGGCTGACGGAGAGTACGGTTGCCACCGGGGTTACCGTCGCTGTCGGTGTGGCAGTCGCAGTTGTGGTTGCAGTGGCCGTGGGGGTCGTTGTTCTGGTCGCGGTGGGCGTGGCACTCGGCGTCGCAGTGGGCGTGGCACTCGGCGTCGCCGTGGCGGTAGCTGTCACAGTGGCAGTCGCAGTTGTGGTTGCGGTCGCCGTGGGGGTCGGGGTGATCGTCGCGGTTGCCGTGGGGGTCGATGTTCTGGTCGCCGTGGGTGTGGCGGTCGCGGTGATGGTCGCGGTGGGCGTCGCACTCGGTGTCGCGGTTGCGGTACGGGTTGATGTGGCGGTCGGGGTCGCGGTCGCGGTTTCGGTTGGCGTGGCGGTCGCAGTTGCCGTGGGGGTCGGGGTGATGGTCGCGGTTGGCGTG
>JBGPMT010000044.1:0-13547 GCA_041487135.1 Binataceae bacterium (SeqCode)
GGGTGCCGACGCGCGGTTCTACCGCAGCGACGATTACGGACGGAGCTTCCGGCCGATCGTCATCGAGAGCGGCGGAATGCGCTCGATGGTGATGCGGCTGCGGGACGATCCCTCGAGCCCGAGCGCCTTCTTCGGCGTCGTGAGCGGGGGCGAGGTGATTCGCTCGGATAGCGCGGGCGAGAGCGTGGCGGCGATCGCCGACAAGCTCCCGCCCGCCTATGATCTGGCGGTCATCGCCTGAGTTAGCGGACGGCTGGCGCCTTATCTCGCGACCCGGTCGGCGAGATGCTCGGGCTTGATCGTGAGCACCGGGCAGGGCGCCGCGCGCATCACCCCCTCGGTCACGCTGCCCATGAAGAAGTGCGGCAGACCGGTCCGCCCATGCGTCGCCATCACGATCAGGTCGGCCTTGATTTCCTTGGCGACCTCGACCACGGCATGCGCGGTTTCCGACGGGAACGCGCCGCGCACGATGAGCTCATGCTTCATACCGTGCAGGTGCTTCTGCGCGAGATCCTCCATCATCTTGCGTGCCTTGTCCTCTTCCACGCTGTCGACGTGCTCGGAGATCGCCGCCTCGCCGAGCGCCGGAAGGATTGGCGCGACATGGAGCAGATAGATCGTCGCGTCGTTCCTCTCCGCGATCTCCTTGGCCAGCGTCATGGCCGCGACCGAATGCTCATCGAACTGTAGCGGGCTTAGGATCACTCGAAATGAATAAGCCATAATCGCCGTGCCCCTCCTTGGGCATACCGTCCTCCATTCAAATCAAACGATATTCACGTGAGCTTGGCAAGCGCCACGTGGCTGAATAGAAGCGGGCCTCGATCCGATTGTCACGCCGCCGCGGACTTCTCCACTCCCGAGTTCATGAAGCGCGGCAGCACTTCCGTCGCCATCAGCCTCATCGACTTGAACCACGGCTCGGGGTTGTCCGCGTAGTCGAAACCGAGCAGCAGCAGCGTGCCAAAACCGCCGACGCGCTGGTACATCTCTTCGAGCTTCTGCGTGACGGTCGCAACCGAACCGACCAGCCAGCCGTGATCGAACAGGTACTCGGGCGTGATCATATCGTCGGGCACGCTCTCGTCGTCCTTTAAGTACTGGATCAGTCCCACGTCGCCCATGAGCGGCAGCAGGTACTGGCGCATCATGCGGCCGATCGGGCCGCGCACGCAGGCCTCGTAGGCTTCCTCATCGGTATCGGCTACGAGCGTCTCGCGAACCATCCGCCAGTCGCGCCGCTTGGGGGTGCGGCCGGTGCGCGCCGCCCCCTCGATCACGGACTCCCAGTGCGTCGCGGCGTAGCGCGCGCTGAGATTGAGGCTCATGGGCAGAAAGCCACGCTCGCCGGCGAGTTTGAGGGTTTCGGAGCCGGGGCTGATTCCCGCGATCCCGATCGGCGGATGCGGCTTCTGGAACGGCTTCAGGTGATGGCGGAAGTTGCGCATCATCGGATTTGGCACGCTCA
Organism: Binataceae bacterium (SeqCode); assembly: GCA_041487135.1. GTDB lineage: Bacteria > Desulfobacterota > Binatia > Binatales > Binataceae > JAJPIG01. Next base: position 1,472 of record JBGPMT010000044.1, read on the forward strand.
CCTGCCAGAACTTTCCCTGGTATTCGAGCCCGCCATCCGACTCCCAAATTTTCAGGATGATGTCGAGCGACTCGCGCGTCATCTCCCGGTTCTTCCCGGACGCTCCGTCGACGCAGAACATCTTCCAGTCGCTCGGCAGGCCGCCCGCACCGACCCCGAACATGTAGCGGCCCTGCGCCAGATGGTCCATGAAAGCGGCCCGGCAGGCGAGTTCCGCCGGATGATGATAGGGCAGCAGATGAGCCCCGGGAGCGAGCTTGATCCGCCGGGTCTGCATCAGCGCCTGCGCGATCAGGAGGTCCGGCGCGGGGTTGGGTTCCCAGGGCGCCGTGAAGTGCTCGCCGATCCAGGCCTCCTGGTAGCCCAGTTCGTCGGCCAGCCGCAGAATCGCGAGGTCCCATTCCTGGCCCGCTCTGAAATCGCGCTCCGGCGGATGCGACGGCATCAGGAACAGTCCCAGCTCCATACCTGCCTCCTGCGGATATCGGGCGAACTCCGATCGCTATCGGTGTGCGGTCTTCGTATCACGTTTCGGGTGGAGCTTGAAATCAGCCCGGCGCCGGCAAGAATCGCCCTCCATCTCAGCCTAACGTCAGATTGACATAGAGGTCCGGCTGGTCTTAGCTAAGCATTTGGGAACTTGGATGGCGCGCCAGACCTTGTAAGACAAGGAGACCCACGATGGACGGACTAGTCGAGCGGCTGACACGGAGCGTGGCACAGCGGACCTCTCGACGCAGCTTCTTGGTCAGGCTGGGACAGCTGGCGATGGGCGGCGCGATGCTCCCGTTGCTGCCGATCGATCGCGTGACCTCCAAGGCCCACGGCCAGACCATGAGCGAGGGCCACTCCTCGGGCAGCGGCGGTGGCGATACCACCTGCGACTACTGGCGCTACTGCGCTTTCGACGGCTTTTTGTGTACCTGCTGCGGCGGCTCGATTACCGAATGCCCCGCCGGCACGGTCGCCTCCCCGACCGCCTGGGTCGGCACCTGCAAGCATCCGGGCGAGGCGAAAGAGTATATCGTCGCCTACCGGGATTGTTGCGGCAAGGCGCAGTGCAATCGCTGCATGTGCGACAACAACCAGGGCGAGATGCCCATCTATCGCACCCAGCTCAACAACGACACCGTCTGGTGTTTTGGCTCGAAGGAGATGACTTACCACTGCACCACCGCGGTCATCCTGGGAGAGAAAGCCTAGCCTCGCGAGATTCGGAGAGGCCGGACGCGCTGGGCCGGGGCTCTTGCGTCCGGTTCGGGCGTCGAGACCATACGGGCATGAAACGCCCGCTCCTGCTGAGCCTGATTCTGACGATGGCAACGCTCGCGACGGCGGGCGAGCCGCCGCCACCTTCGCATCAGAAGTACCCGGCGCCGATTCAGCTCTACGTGATGAATTGCTGGGGATGCCACAAGCCCGGAGGCGAGGGTATTCCGAGTACGGTCCCGCGGCTCAAGGACACGGTCGGCAACTTCCTGCGCGTACCGGGCGGCCGCGAGTATCTGATCGAGGTTCCAGGCGTGGCGGGCTCGGCGTTGAGCAATGCTCAAGTCGCGGAGGTGCTGAACTGGCTGCTGGTCACCTTCAGCAAGGATCAGCTCCCGCCCGGCTTCAAGCCCTACACTGAGGCCGAGGTAGCCAAGTACCGTCCGCACGAGCTGAACAATATCCAGACGGTACGAGACGAGCTGGTCGCGAAGCTTTCCGCACAAGGAATCGCGCTTCCGCCCCAGTGATCACCTCAGGTCGCCGGCCTTTTTGAGCGTTTCCAGCAGTGAAGCCCGCTCGCTATGCACCTCGGCTTCGCTCATCTGCTTGGCGCGGTACCCGTGCACCTCTTCAGCCGTGAGCGGCTTGAAGTCGCCGGGCAGCAGGGACTGGTCGAACCTGGTCAGCACGTAATTGATTACCGCGGCAATATCGTCGTCGCTCAACTGCGTGAGCGGCGGCATGTTGCTGTCGAAACTCTCGCCATGCGAATCGATCGGTCCCGCAAGCCCGAATGACGGCACGTGCGCCAGATAGGCGCGTCCCGCTTTGAGCTTCACGTAGCTGCTAACTGTGTCGGCCAGGGGCGGGTAGATACCCGCCACACCCTTGGCATCCGGCTGATGGCAAACGATGCAATTTGAGGCGAATACTTGCGAACCACCCGCCGCTCCCACGGTCCCGGCGCACGCCAGGACCGCGCCGACGGCAACCAACCCTGTTACTCGCTTCAACCAGGCTTCTCCCCGAGGATGACTGGTGCTCCGGCAGTGAGCTGTCGCCGCGAATCCGAAGCGTCCGACCCGTCGTGGTTGAATGCGGGCACCCAGGCCGCCCGCCGATTCATTTGCTTGGTTTATTGCCAGCCGGTGCCGCGGTCCCGCCGTTGGCTCCCGTCTCCCGGAGCTTCAGGTATTCCTGGATCGACGCCACGCCCATCTGCTTGGCCTGCATCAGGCTCTCCAGATGCTCGCGAGTGTTGATCAAGCCCTTGGCCCGAATCACGCCGGCGCCGTCGATCAACACCCCGTACGGCAGCTTGCCGATTCGATAGGTCATGCCGAGCTCGCCGGAAAGCAGGTATGGAAAATCGTCGAGCTTGGAAGACTTAACGAAGCGGCGCTGCTCCTCGAGGTCGCCATCGCTGGCGAGCACGGTTTCGAGCCAGTCGGACTCGCTGCGGGCGACCGACCTGATGATCGGCAGCAGCTTCTTGCAGACCGGACAGCTCGGCGCCACGAACATCACGAGCAGGCTGCGGCCGCCCTCGCGCGCTCCCCCGACCCGGACCGTGCCGCGGCCCAACAGGTCCGGGATGTCGAAGACCGGGGCCGGTTCGCCCTCCTTGGGTCCATGGTCGAGCGTGAGCGCGCCCATCGGCGTGATGCGCTCGTGGAGGACGCCGATTTGGCGCAGCAAAGCGAGCACCGTAACCGCGAGTCCCAGCATCAGGACCCACAGCACGATCTGCGAAATCAAGAGCGCCTCAAGCATACCGGGCTCCAAATTCGCGCAGCCTCGGGATGTTGGCGAAGACGTAGTTGAGGCTCGCGTACAGGACCAGAATCGAGGTGAGGGCGAAGCCGATCGTGAAGCCGTCGAGCATCGTCAACGCGCGATTCTCGGGCTTGAGCAGCAACAGTGCAACCATCGCGGCCAACGCGCCATTGCGCAAGACCAGCCACCAGCTGAGCGTCTGACGCAGTGCCGGCCCGAAACAGCCGCAGTCGACGTCATAGCGTCCACGCATGAGGTTGACCGCGATGCCAATCGTGAAGGCGGCCAGCAGGACCAGCAACACGCTCGCGCCCGCGGCACGTGACGCGGGCCGCAACACCGCGATCGCCCCCCCGAGCTCGGCTAACGGCAGCAGGTAAGAAAACGGCCGGGCCAGAGCCTCCGGCAGGATCCGATAGTTGATAACCGCGCTCTCAAAGAGTTCGAGGTCGCGAAGTTTGATGGCCGCCGAGGCCGCGAATATCAGGCTCGCGGCGAGCGCGGCGATCCATGCCACGGCCGGATCAATCATGCTTCATCCGTCATGCTTCAGCGGCCATGGTTTGCTGACGGCCGCTAATGGCCGGGCGCGGCGCTTTGCGGCGCGGCCGCGGGAGCGGGCTGGGGCGCGCCGTAGATTAACCAGGGCGAACCGAGATCGGTAATCACGCCGCGATAGGTTCTCGCCGCGGCGTCGAAAACCTGCAGCGTGCCGCTGTTGTGGGAAGCCGCGAACAGCAGCGGCTTGTCATCCGGGGTAACGTAAATCGAATCGGCCACTTGCGGCAGCACGATACGGCCCACGCGGCTTTTCTTGCCGACGCCGTAAATCCAGATCTCGGTCGCCGATTGCTCGTGCGACCAGTCCGCGCCCTGATGCATCAGGACGTAGAGCAGCCCTTGCCGGGCGTCGATCGCCTCGAGTTCCCATCCGCCGGGGAGCCAGTGCGCGGCCTTGTCCTGGTCGCTGAGCATCGACCACGAATCGCCCGGCTTCGCCGTGTCCCCGCTCAGATCGACCGGGTAGATCGTCCCATTGTAGGAAACGAAGTAGACCGTTGCGCCGATCATTACCGGCTGATCGAACACCGGATCCTTGTCGACGTTGAAGAACGGCTTGGCGCGATTCTTGGCGGTCGCCTTGCCATCATCGCCGAACGTTACCGTCATCAGCGAGCCGTCGGCGCATATCGCGGTGAACTTGCGATTGGCCGAGAGCAGGACCTGCGTACATCCGGGCGTGTCGATCTCGCCCAATACCTTCTTGGCGTTGAGATCGACCACCGAGGTCGAGGTCGCCGGGGTCAGGTTCGATACCAGCATGAAGCGGTTGTCCGGTGTCACGCCGACCGAATAATGCTTGGGGTTCGAGAGCAGACGCTTGGGCGGCAACACCACCTCGCCCGTGGGTCTGAGCGTCATCGAATCGAAAATCGAGACCACGTCGGTGCGATCCCCGCGCGTGCCGCGGCTGTAGTAGGTATCGGCGAGGTACAACGCCTTGCGATCCGGCGCGACCGCCATCACGCTCACGTAGCCGCCGCTCAACATCCCCTCGAAGCCGAGCTTGTCGCCGTCGATTACCGAGACGCGCGCTTCCATGAAATTGGTGATCGGGTCGAGCACATAGACCCAATGGGGACCGGGCGGCGGCAGCACCCGCACCGTGCTCTTCTCCGGCGGTATCTGGGCGAGCGCCGCCGAAGCGATGAACAAGGCCGCGGCCAACATCCCCGCGAGCTTCGCGAGGCCGCTTCCCGGCCGTCGTTTCGCAACCGATGTTTCAATAGGTTTGGTCATGATCAACCTGCCATTGCGCCAGCTCTGGTTCATGGACATCGCAACCTCTGTCCGATGCTCGTGCGTCCTAACCTCGCGACTGCAGCAGCGAGAAGTTGTACTGGAACTGCATCAGGAAGATGCTCTTGCCCTTGAAACCGCCGCCGGCGTACGAGGCCAACACGTCGTTCGAGAGAATCCCGATGTACTCAAGCAGCACCGAGTACTTGTTTGACCATGGCGACACCAGGAACAGGTTCGGGAAGAGCAGGAAAGTATTGCCATCGGGATTATAGATTCCGACCAGGTCCGGAATGACGTCGCCCCAGTACCACGAGTCGGTCAGGTTGATCAGCAGGTTTTCCTCGTTGTGGCGCTGCTGCTCGGGAGTGAAGACGTACGAGATGGTCTTGGCTGGCGACAGGATCGTGTAGTTCTGCCATTCGATATTCATGGTCGCCGCACCGGTCCTCGACAACCAGGCCGCGGAATAGGAATCGACGTCCAGCGCCACCAGCGTGTTGAGCGTGCTCGAGTACTTGACCGCGCTGTGATTGAGCGGGTTGCGATCCATGAACGGCGTGCGGTCCTGCCACAACCCTTCGGTTCTGATCACGAACGGAATGTTGCTGAGGGTCGGACTCGGCAGGTAGATCGGCCGGTTGGCGGTGATACCGATGTCGTTGAGCTGTGGATATCGAATTTGGAAGGTCTGCGTGTCCGGATTGCCGGGGGTCGGATTACCGCGCAGGAAGAAGTTCGGCGTGTACTGATGGCCATGGAAGAAAATTCCGGTCATCTCGGTGTTGTACGCCACCGTATGGAGCCGGAAGCCTTCTTCCCAACCACCCAGATTGTTATCCGGCAGGGCGTAGTTGTCCAAACTGGCAAATATGGTCGGCCCCGGGTTGGTAAGCTGCGGCCAGTCGGGAGCGCATCCACGCTTGCTGATCGGGCAGACTGCAGGTCCGAATCCGGGAAGGGGACCCAGCGTCGGACCGAAAAAGGTCGAAAACCGCCCGCCGGTTGGCGGCGCGATGAGGCTGACCGAGGCGCCACGGTTGCGCTGATTATGAAAGATATCGACCTGCCCGAAATCGAGCGGCGAATTGGTGTAGATCGGCTGCCACGACGGTATCAACAGTCCTTCGAAGAAGTTGCTGCCGAACGGACCGAACCTGGGCAGCTGTACGATCGGATGCACCATGTACATCGGCAGGCGCGACTGTTCGAGGTTGGCGAAGCCGAAGTTCCATTCAAAATCCTGCGAGTTGACCACGTCGCCGACCCGGAAGGCGAGCGACTCGCCCCAAGTCACGATCTGGCGGCCCAGAAACAGCGTCAGCCGCCCGGTCTTGTGCTTCCACCAGGCGTCGCGCACCGTGTACTGATTGTACAGGTCGCCGAAGCCGGCGTGGCGCTCGTAATCGTAGGGAGGTTCGTAGACGCCCCACCAGCGCAGGAAAAACTGGTTATTCGAGTCGAGCTTCTCGTTGATATCGAGCTGCATCCAGTTGCGCTCGACCGCCAGCGAGTTCTTGCTGCTGCTGACCGGGACCCCGATCGAGTGATCAAGGTTCTGGAGGCCTTGCAGAGCCTCCGAGTTGGCCCACAGGCCGGTCGAGTTGTTGAGGAACCCGGTGATCGACAAGCCCTGCAGCGACGGCGGCACCTGTTCCGGCGGAATCAGCGGGGTCTGGCCGCCGAACAACATGTAATCGTAGGCGCCTTCGTACCACGGAGTCTGGTTCTGCGCCTGGGCCGCACTGGCCAGCATTACGGTAAACAGCGCGGCCATGATGGCCGCGACGAGTTTGGATCCTGCCTCCCCCTGAACCATCTCTGTTACCTCCCTGTGCAAGTCGGCAACCGGCAAGCTGCTTGACCCGGCTGCCATTCGGGGTCTCCGCACCAGCCGCGGGAGTCCACCCCGTCGTTGCGCCTAGGTAGCCGCCTCTCTCAATCGCTCCTCGGCCCGCAGCACCGGCCGCCGGCCGCCGAAAATGAACTTGGGCCGCGCCCAAGCGATGAAAGCCGGGAGAATCAGCACGCCCACGATCATGTTGGTAAACATCAGGATGATCAGCAGGACGCTCATCTCGTTGTGAAACAGCAGCGGGGAAAAGACCCATGGGATCATGCCGCCGACGATGGTCGCGAAAGTCATGAAAACCGCCGCGCCGGTGCCATAAAGCGCGGTGGTGACCGCGCGATCGAGCGGCTCGCCCGCCCGGCATTCATCCAGGATGCGCGAGACGGTGTAGATTCCGTAGTCGACGCCCAGGCCGATGCCCAGCGAGATCACCGGGATGGTGTCGATGGTGATCCCGATGTTGACCAGCCGCATGTAGATGAATGCGCCGAAGTTGGCCGCCACGCAAGAAATCACGAACAGCAGGCCGGCGACCAACGATCGGTAGGTTACGCAGCAGAACAGCAGCACCACCGCGAGCACGAAGGTGATGTTGATGAAGTCGAGCTGATAGAGGACGTCGTTGGCCGCGGCGTACAGCCCGGCGATACCGCCCATGTAGGAGAAATTCACCAGCTTCATCGCGGGATCCCATCCCGCCCGCCGCGCATTGAACTCCTTCAGCCGATTCTGCAGATTATCCAGCGTCGCGTAGGTGTGATCGGTTACGTAGATCCGGACGATGCTGTCGTCGTACTGGTCGTTGACCCACACCTCCGACTCGCCCGGCGCGGTATCCTGCGAGAACAGGAAGAACAGGCTGCCGGCATCGAGGATGCTGCTCGGGAGCGACGCGTACTCGGGCTCCGAATAGTGAAACATCCGGTTGAGCGGCAACATCAGGTTGTCGGTCGCCGAGACGATCTGGGTCACGTTCGGGTCGAGGAGCAGGTATTGCCCAAGATCGCGCTGCATCCGCAGAATATCGGGATCGAGCACCGACGGATACTGACCCCGGATCAGCTTCGGCTCCTTGGCCGATGTGATCACCCAGCCCTCGTCGAGCGGGAAGACCTCGCCCACGTGGCGCATGTCCTGGTTGACCTTGGCGCTCTGACGGTAGAGCGGCGTGCCCGGTGTCGTGTAGCCGACCTTGGCGCGCAATCCGGACCCGATTCCCCATACGATGAACAGAAATACTAGGCCAATCGCGATGGGGCGCGTCTTGCCGGGCGTGGTCGGAAAGGCGACCAGCTTATCGCCGGCGCGCTTGAGCCACAGGATTACCGGGTTCTGGCTCGCGCCATGCCGCTTGATTTGCGGGGTCGGCAGATAGCTCATCAGGATGGGCTGGAAGATGAAGACCATCGTCAGGCTGCCGGCCAGCCATACCGACCCGGCCAGGGCGATATGTTGCAGCACCGGGATGCCGCCGAAAGAGATGAAGATGATGCCCGCGATGTCGGCCAGGATCGACAGCAGCCCCGGCGGCAGCATGTCGCTGGTGGTCGCGGCGATCGCCTCGAGCTTGCGATGCCCGACCCGGTCGAGCTCGTTGTAGTAGCGCCCCTGCCACTGGATGCCGTGGCTCATGTCGCGGGCCGTCAGGATGAACGGTATGACCAGCATCACCGGGTCGAACGTGTAGTCCATGATCCCGACGAAGCCCAAGCCCCACAGCGCCGAGAGCGAGCCGGTGATAATCGGCGTCCACCAGGTGCTGCGCTCGCGCAGCGAGATGTACAGGATAAAGATCATCACGGCCACCGAAACCAGGAAGATCGTCACGATGGTCGGAAAGTAGTAATAGCCGTAGCCGCGGATGATCGGCTCGCCCACTACGAGGACGCCGGTATCGGCGTCGCTGTATTGTTTGACCAGGTTCTGCGCCCGGTTGAACAGGTCGCGATAATCGAGCCCGCCCTCGTAAAACGACGCTGTCACCAGGGCGCTGCGCGTATCGGGACTCACCAGGTTGCGCAGGTCGCGGCGATGCACGAAGACTTCGCGCTTCAAATCATCGATTCCCGCCTGCGTCTTCGGAACACTCGGGTACATATAGGGCTGCGACTTGAGAAACCCGGGCAGCGCGACCGCGTAGGTGACGCGATATGAGGCGAGCGAACGTATCGACTGATGGTTGACGGCCTGCAGCTTGTCGAGCGCAAAGGTCAGGTCCTGGATCTTCTTGAGCGTCGGGTAGTTGAAGATATCGCCGTGCTTCGCCTCGACCATGAAGGTCAGCGTCTGCGCTCCGCCATAGCGCTCGTACTGATGGTAGAGCAGGACGTTGCGATGGGAACGGGGAAAAAAATCGACGAACCGGGTCGCGATCGTGATATGGCTCGCCGCATAGGCCATGTAAGCCGAGATGGCGAGCAGGACGATGCCGATCGGCAGGCGGTATTTGAGAATTTTTTCGCCGATCACCTGGTTTCCACCGCGTGCCAGCTCTTGCCGCCATCCTTGGAGCGCAACAGCGTCCCGTCCGTCCCCACCGTGACGCCGATATCGCCCGCAAAGGCAACCTCGGTCAGGCTCGAGAAGGTCGGCTTGGAAACTACCGGTCCGGCTCCGCCCGTCGTCGACATCCGTATCAGTACGCCCTCATCGCCAGCGACCCACAACGTCCCGGCCGGAGCGGCCGGCACCAATGAGGCATAGAGCGCGAGGTCGGTTGATGACTGGACCGGATGCCAGCTCTTGCCGCCATCCTCCGTGGCAACGATCACGCCGCCCTGCCCGGCAGCCCACCCGTGCTGCGCGTCCTTGAAGACGGCCGTCATGTAGGCCGGCAGGCGAAACTTGGCGCGATCGCCGCCGGTCTGGAGCTGCCAGCTCTTGCCGCCGTCTGAGGTGTGGGCAATCGTCGCGAACTCGCCGACCGCCCATCCGTTACTCGGGTCGGTGAACGCCACATCGAAAAAGGTGATACCGGCCTTGAAGGTCAGGCTGTGCCAGTTCTGGCCGCCATCGTCGGTCCACATCAAAAGACCGTTCGAACCGGCCGCCACCGCATGCTGGGCGTCGATGGGAACGACCCTGAAGATCAGCTCCTGGGCGCCGGTCTTCTGCTCGCTCCAGGTCTTGCCGCCGTCGGCGGTCTTGAGGATTATCCCACGCTCTCCGCCGATATAGCCGGTCCGGCCGTCGCGCGCGAAGCGGACCGAAAAGAGGTCGTACCACGAGAGGTCGCCGCGCTTGGCCAGCCGCCGGCGATTCCAGGTCTTGCCGGCATCGGTAGAGGTCAGGAGCACACCCTCCGCGCCGACCGAGAACCACTGGCCCGTGGGCAGGACGGTCACGCTATAGAACGTGTCCCACGGCCGCACGGCACCCCATCCGGCCTCGTCCTGGCCGTCGACGGTCATTGCGGTGCGCGCCGGGGGGGCAAAGATCGAAGCGCAGAGCGTGAGCGCGAGGATCAGTGGCGCCGTGCGGCGCGATTTTCCGGCGCCGCGCTGTGAACCGTCCGCATAAGCGGCCACGGTGCCCCGCGATCGCGGAGCGTGAGGGTTCAGGGATTCTGGGCGCACTCCTACCTCGGGCCAGCTATCGGGCGTCGTTACTGCATGATCTTGGAAAGCCCTTCCGGCAGCGCCCAGCGGGTCGCGTCGGTGTAGCCATTGGCCTGACAATCGTTGTCGATGCAGCCGTGGAGCCCAATGAAAACGGTCACGTGCTTGTCCTGGAAATTGACGCAATAGGCGGTGTTTTGGCCCGCGATGCTGATCGCGAGGTCGCCGGGCTTGCCACCGGGCATCGGATAGGGGCGCAACAGCGTCGCGCCCCACTTGTAGAGGTTACCCGCCGAGTCATAGAGGTCGAACTGGTCGGGAAAGAAATTCTCCTTATCGACATATAGCAGCCGGTTGCCGTAGCAGTAGCCGGCCGCGTATTGCGGCAGGCGCTTGAGCGAAAGCACATAGACGTCGCGCAGCTCCCAGGTGCCCGAACCCGGATTCGGGAACGGCACGATGCCCTTGGAACCGAGGTAATAGTAACGGGGATCGACGTTGCTGCCCGAGCCGCAGGTGTCGAAGCTGTGCATGTCGCCGTGGACCAGGGTGATAATCTTCTTCTCGCCCAGGTACTTGATATCGAAGAGCTGCGGCAATCCCGGCGGCCCCTCGAAGTTGTCGTCGAAGGTCAGATCGGTGCCGAACAGCGGCGCGCAGCGAGCCGATTGCGACAGGCGCAGGCTGCGCCGCAGGGTCGGGACGAAATAGTAGAGCTCCGGTTCAGCCTTGGGATCCTGCAGCAGCAGGTTGAGGGTCGTAAAATACTTGTTGGCTTCGGGCGCCAGCTGCTGGCCGTACGCGACGTAGTAATACGGACCGGCGTCGGGGTCGTTCTCCGGGAAGCCGGGGTCGGTCAGATGCGAGAGTTGCGAAAAGATGATCGTCGTATCGGCGGTGCGGGTCATGTTGCCGAACTGATCCAGCACGTATGAACAGTTGGGCGCCGCTTCGACCCGCGGATGGAACCGGTACCACTCGTCCCAGAAAATGCGCTGGCCGGTCTGCGCTGGATCCCCCTTTAGAGGATCAGGAAAGGGCAGCCCGGTCGTGTAGGGATCGGCGACGAAGCCACCCGAGGGAGCGCTCACGATCTGGGTCTTGTTCGCGTTCTTCTCAGTGGCATCCCTGAAGAACGATGGCAGCGGAATCGGCACCGTCGGCCCGATATCGATCTCGACGTTGCTCGGGAACTTGAAGAAGTGGTCGCCTTTGAAAACCGCCTTCATGCCTTCGGTCATGAACTGTTGATATTGCTGCCAGTTGGCCTGGGTGACCTTCGTGCCGGGAGGAGGAGGCGTACCCGCCTCCCCGGCAACCGCCAGCCCGCCCCCGCCGGCCAGCAATCCGATCACCGCCAGCAGACTAACGATTTTTGCCAATGGAGTGCGCATGAGCTATCCTCCGCGAGCGTCCCCTGATGCCTGTGCGACAAGATTAACGGATGGTTGCCTCGTCTCCGCGAGCCCTAACATCAGGCTCGCTCGATTGTCAAATATCCGTCGTTTTCTATCGGTTCCCCGCCCGGCGCGCCAACTGATGCTCGTCATCCCGCACGGCTGCTTCGAAAGAGATCGCGTTTTCCGTTCCGCAGCGGTGAGGTCCCCGAACCGTGCGCTATATCTACCGAACGGTCGGCGAGAAATCCAGCGCGAAGTGGCCGGGCGCGGCGGAGATAGACGGCCGATTGAGGCGGTCTGGGCCGACCGATTTGTAAGCGCAAGGTGACTTTGCTAATCCGGTTGGTGATCTCTTCAGCGAAAACCCTGCTTGGACGGAGCAACGATTTTCCGAGCATCATCGAGAAGCCCCAGGAGAACCATGCGGAGTCCCACACCCAAAGTGACGGTCGAGGCCGAGCCCTTTATCCCTTACGTCA
>JBGPMT010000045.1:0-13334 GCA_041487135.1 Binataceae bacterium (SeqCode)
CCCTACATTTGAGCTGATCTCTCTGATAAGTCGAGTATATTCTTAATTAGCCGGTAGTTCGTCGGGGTCTTGAACTGGCAGAAGGAAAAGATGATATGCCAGATGGGCGTGTCGTCGCAGGTCGGCGGCTCGATCTCACGATGCGCCATGCGATCAAATTACCACATCAGATGCTGACCACCACGCCGTTCTTGCGCGAGGCGTAGCGCGACAGCAAGCGCACTACCGAGGGCGTTATCTCGGCGATCGCTTCGCGGCGGTAGCCGACCGACTCGGGACCGCGCGCCCGCATCATGCCGAACGTCGAGAGCCGCATCATGGAGGCCACGGCCTGGCAATAGCGGAAGCGAGCAAGGTCGAGCGGCGCCAGCGCATGGTAGAGCGGGATGTAGAGCATGGTGAACATCCGGCGCAGCGAATTTCCCGCGAGGTTGTCGCGCATCCAGCGCGGATGCTCCAGGGCGTGGGTCGCCATGATGACGGCGGTGGTGGCGGCGTCGAGATGGCGGTCGCCGTAGTCGGCATTGACCCAATCGACCACCGCGTTCACATGCGCGCCGGAGACCAAAACGTTCTGCGGATGATAGTCCATATGAACGATCGAAACTGGAGCGGCGCGGAATTGAGGTGCGCGATCCCGCAGCGCTTCCAGCGCCGGGCTGAGCCCCGGGAGCGGGCCGCGCTCGATGCGTTCAGCGATGATCTCGAGCATCCGATCGAGCAACGGCGCTCCGGCGATTCCGTTGGCGGGCATGAATGCGCCCGCCTCCGCGCTCGAGCCGTTCGCGGGGAGCCGATGAAGCATGGTCTGCGCCCTGACGAAGCCGAAAAACGCCAGCGTGAAGGTCTTGAACGCCTGCAGGAAGCTGCGTGCCGCGAACAGCGGCCTACCCCCCACGCGTTCCATCACCAGGAACGGGGCGCCGAGCACCTGCGCCGACGGTTCGTACAGATACGGCGCCGGAACCGGGTAGCGCGCCCCCGCCAGGCGCGTCAGCGTGCGATACTCGCGCAGCCCCTTGTCGGGGCCGGCGCCGCCTTCATAGAAGCGCAGCACGAGGGGAGTGCCGGCGGCGAGTTCCGCCACGCGGCCGCGCCGGGCGATCGAAAACTCGTAGACCGTCGTCTCCCATCCGCTGGCGAGCACGCGAAACTGTTCGACGTGCGTATCAAGGTAGAGGGCCAGGCGGGTACGCAATTCGTCGGGCGCGGATCCCTGCTGAGATGACGAAGCCTTCACTGTGCGCCAAAGCTATTACAGAGGTCCGTGGCCGGACAATCGGGAGCCCGCGGCGCCGGGCCTGTCGCGACGACGCGGATGCGTCAGTGCGGGAAGAAGCGGCCCTGCGAGGCGGGCGGAGTCGCCGGTTGGTCCGGCGGCAGCGGTGGAAGCCGCAGTTGGTCCTGGGTTTTCTCCCATGCCTTCTTACCCTGTCCGCTGCTCTCGTAGCGCTGTTGCAGGGTGGATGTCAGCAGCGGGCCGCTGGTGTCGCCGATATCGACCGCGACTTCCACCGACAACCCGATTCGCAACGGCTTGTCGGCCGGGGTGGGTGAGTCGAGCACGATCTTCACCGGCACGCGCTGCACCACCTTGACCCAGTTACCGGTGGCGTTCTCGGGCGGCAGCAAGGCGAAAGCCGCGCCGGTGCCCATCGCGATCGAATCGACGCGAGCGTGATAGACATAGCCGGGGTAGATATCGGCCCACACCAGCGCCTGCTGGCCGACCCGGACGTCGGTGAGTTCGGTCTCCTTGAAATTGGCGGTGAAGTAGAGATGGTGCTGCGGCACCACCGCCATCAGGGGCTGTCCGGCCTGGATGCGGTCGCCGGTGTGCACGCTCTTGTGAGTGATGACGCCGGCGAACGGCGCCCTGATATGGGTGTAGCTCAGATCGAGCCGGGCGGCCTCGAGGGCCGCCTCGGCCTGGGCGACGATCGGGCGGGCGTAGCGCCCGCGGCCGTCGCTATCGCCGCCGAGCGCCGCCTCGGCCTGTTGTACCTGATGCCCGGCCAGCGCCTTGTCGGCCATCGCGACCCGCAGGTTGGTGGTGGCCTGATCGAAAAACTCGCGCGACACCACGTTTTCGGCGCGCAGCGTCTTGGCGCGCGCGTAATCGAGCTGGGTCTGTGCGAGTTGCGACTCGGCCAGCGATAGTCCGGAGCGTGCGGCCTGGAGCTGGGCGAACAGTTGGTCAACGGTCTGCTTGGCGCGATCGACGTGGGCTGCCAATTCCTGGACATGGACCTCGTAGTCGCGCGGATCGAGCGTCAGCAGGAGCCGGCCGGCCTCGACGTTCCAGTTGTCATCGACATAGACTTTCGCGACCGTGCCGGAAATTCGCGCCGCCGCCAGTCCGATCGTGCCGTCGACGTAGGCGTCGTCGGTGGAGACGTGGCTCATGTAGAAGTGATAGTAGCGAACCCCCGGTACGATGGCGGCGAGCAGCGCGATCACTATCAAGGCCAGCAGGAAGCGCCGGACCAGTGGCGATCTCATGCTCGGGCCGAGGCGTGTATCGGGGACGCGATACCCTTCGAATCGGAATTCATCGGGAATAATTCTACCGGACCGGCCCGCCCCCGCGCATCAGGGGGGCGCCGGCTTAAAAAAGCAAGTCGGGCTTCCGCCTATCTATCCCGGTTCAATCGGGCGCGTTCCAGTCGATCTGCTCGGCCGCGGAGAGCCCGTTTCGATCCGGCAGCGATATCGCCGTGCAGCCGGGAAATTTGATTATGATCTGGCCGGAGGCGCTGGTCTTCTCGCACAGCATCGTGGGGTTCGGGCCGGACGTATACATCAGGTCGATGGTCATCGAGCCCGCGAACAGGTTGTCGAGGTTGAAGATGCCATCGACGCGTCCCTGGGGAGAATCGAACAGGAAGATCGTCGGGACCCGCTGCTCGATCGTGAAGCTGCTGTGAAGATCCTCGATATTGCCGGTCACCAGCGCAATCTGGGGCGCGCGCAGGACGAACCGGACGTCGGGCGCAGCGCGCGGCGCAAAGGCCGCGAGCGTCCCTCCGAACTGAACCTGGACGGTGCCATACGGCTGCGTGGTCGACGCCAGCGTCGAGGGGAAGAAGCCGTTGATGATCTCGAGGCTCAGCAGGTTGGAGTTGCTGACGGTCTTGGTCGCGATCATCCGGGCCGGCAGCTGCCCGTTGACGATCGCGAAGGTGGTCGGCACTGTGCCCTGAAGCCGCCACGAAGAGCGGGAGTCCGACAGCAGGGCGGTGAAGGGAGTCCCGATAACCCCGACTGCCCGAAACGAAAGCTGCCCCGGAACATTGGAGATCCCGCTCGTGCTGAGCCCCGTATTGCCGATATTGCAAGCCGCCACCGCAACAAGGCCTGCGATCGCCAGCATGAAAACCGCTGCCTGATTGGCCTCTCTGACCATTGTGAACTTCCCTGTCAGAGCGTCGGCCCGCTGGTGTCGGCACAATTCCCGGGGCATGAGCCGTCCCCGTTCTTGCAGAGGGCACAGGGCGTGGAGGTTGGAAGAGGCGTCGGCACAATCACGCCCACGGCCGGTCCACCTGGCGAATTGTTCTCCCAGCGCTGGACCGTGTAGGCGTCGGCCGGCGCGCAAAACGAGTAGGCTCCCGCATTGCTCGTACCGGAAGGGCCGACTGGCGTCTGTGCCACCTGGACGCCACCCTCGATCAGCCGGACCGTGGTGTTGGTGTCGAAGGTTGTCACACTACCCGACACGCTGCCATGGCCGGCGCAGGTGAGCGGCGGGATCGTTATCGCCGCGGCCTGACACTGGGTCGGCGACGACACGTTCGCAACGGTCGCGAAAACATGGCCGGTAAACGGGTCGGGCGCGCCGTTGAAGAGATCGATCGAAGTCGCAAACACGTCGTAGATGCCCGGCATCGTCGGCACGTTGAGGCTGAAACTCGCCGAGCACGGGGGGCTGCCACAGGCGGGAATCGAGAGCGGTACCGGCAGCGCGCTGACGAGATCGTTGGTGCCCGCATCTTCCGCAAACACCTGGATCTCGGCCGTGGTCCCCGAGGCCGGCGTAATCGACACCGTGCCGGTGATTAACGCCTTGGTCGGGGCGAAATTGCATTTCTTGTTAGTGGTGGTGGGACACGAGACGGAACCGGCGGGGTTGTCGACGGCCGCAGCGGTGGTGTCATAACCCGAGGCTGAGATTCTGATCGCATAAGTGCCAATCGCAGCGGCGGGCAGGAAATTGAACGGCTGAGGCATCCCGGTCCGCCCCGGGGAAGGATACTTCCCGGTTACGTCGGTCGAAGTGCTGGCGACCACCACGCATCCAGCCGGAGTCGGCAACACGCTACAATCGGTGCCGGTCAGGATCTCGACGGTCGCGCCCTGAATTGGTTTGCTGTCGCAGGCGTCGCTTATCGAGCCGGTCAGCACGCCGCTCTTGGCACCGGCCACCGTGAAATCGGTTGGGATCAGCGCTTGGCCCCGGGTCATCGCAACGTTCGGCATCACGTCGTAGGTCGCGCCATTGCCGACCGCGAAGAGGTCGTAGCTGGTGCCGTCACTCGAAACGGGCAGCTGCATGTTGTAATGGCCCTGTGTCACTTTGGCGGAGGCGATCACGTTGCCGGTCCCTGTGCTCTCCGCTGTGACGTGCTCGGCGACGCCGGACGGTATCCCGCTGACGGACCCGGCGACCGCCGCCATCTTTGGGTTGACGGCCGGAGAAGAGGCGGCGTTGGGGATGATCGAGATTACCGGCGAGAGGTTGTACTTGTTCCCGGTATTGTTAGGTACCGGGTTGCCGGGGTTGATTTCGACCACGATGGTAGTGAGGCCGTTCTTGCCGACCGGGATGGCGGTCGAGGTCGCCAGCGCGGCCGGGCTGACGATCACAACCGGATAGGTGATGCATCCCTCCGTCGCCGGGGGGAAGACTTTGGCGCAGTTCGGCACGATATTTCCGGGGATGTTCAGATCCACTTTCACTTGTATCGTATGGTAGGTCTGCGCCGGAACCTTGGCGGTGTTAAAGAGCTGGACATTGTCCTGCAGATTGTTCAGGTCGATCTGCAGCTCGCTGGTGCCGGGATTGGTTTCCGGATTCGAGGTGTTGAAGAATGATCCGCCGCCGCTCAGATTGGTGTCGACGAGGCCGCCGATAGGCCCGCCCACTCCGCTCGGCACCGGAATTACCACCCACCCAGTGTTTGCGTCAGTCGCGTTGCTGAGGGGGTTGAGCCGGATCGAGACCAGGTTCAGCAGGATGTTCTGAAACCCGGATGACGGCGCATCGATGAGCCCAATCTCAACGTTGCCCTTCGTGGGCTGGGGAGTCGACGATCCGCCGCTGCTGCTTCCGCTCGAACCGCAAGCCAGCGGCAGCAGGAGCGAGAGGATCATCAGCAGCGGAACCACCAGCGCGAGCGCGGCGGGAGAGACTGATCGAACTTTCACTCGAATCCTATAGCGGCAGATTTAGGTCAGCGTTTGGGATAACCTAACCGGAACGTGAAGGCAAGCAAGATGCGGGCGATGATCGGCGAGCGCGCGCTTGACGGCGTGGCCTTCCGCCCCGGAAAATTCGAGCGACGATGGTCAGACGGGTAGGCTTCACGGTCGCGCTGAGTGCGCTGATACTGATTGCGGCGGCGGGCACCAACGCCGGCGCCGCGGCGCTCAAACTTTCGGTCGGCAATCCCGGCCTGCAGCATTTCGACGCCGACGGCGGGGTTCAGCTTGACTTCGGGCTCACCGACCTCAACGGCCAGCCGGTCGGCAATCTGCGGCCCGATAACGTCCAGGTCTTCGAGGATGGCAAGCCGGCCAAGATTATCGACTTCCGCGGCGTGGGGCAGGGCCGCCCGGTCGACATCGTGTTCGTGATGGACGTGACCGAATCGATGCAGCCCTATATCGACGCGGTCAAGCAGAACATGATCTCGTTCGCGCGCGATCTGCAGGCCAATAATCGCGACTACCGGCTCGGGCTGGTCACCTTCGAGGACTACGCGGTCTCGAAGTATCCCGACTGCAATTGCCCCTACCGCGACAAGCTGACCTCGGACGTAAACGAGTTCATCAGCTGGGTCGGCTCGCTCCATGCGGGCGGCGGCGGCGACATCCCGGAAGACCAGCTCGACGCGCTCGCCTACGCTTCGAGCTTTGCGTACCGCCCCGACGCGCAGGTAATCCTGATTATCGTGACCGATGCTCCGCCGCATCACGCGGGCGACGGCTCGGCGCACAGCGAACACGATGCCGCGTACTGGAATCATCATCCAGACCGCAGCGCCGACGTGACCGATCTGACGGGCGAGAAGGTCGCCCAGATGCTCGAGAAAAATGGCATCACGCTCTACGCGGTGGTGCCGCCGCCGTTTATCGCCCCCGAGTACGCCGAAATCGTTCGCGCCACTCACGGCCGTTCGTACAATATCGTGACCGAGGAGGGGCATTTCTCGGAACTGGTACGCGAACTCGGCCATTCGATCGCGACCGAGTATTCGCTGACCTATCGGACGCCCCGGCCGATCGAGGATGGCACTAACCGCAGCGTCGAGCTGAAGGTACATTACGACGGCCAGACCGCGACCGCCGATACCTCGTACCAGGTGCGCGGCGTCGGCGGCGCGGCGATCAACGTTCCAGGGGAGGGGGCAGGGGCCGGCGCCAACGCCGAAGGCACGGGCCTCGCACAACTGTCGTTCAACTGGTGGAACCTGGCGGTACCGATGCTCGCGCTGCTGGGGCTGTTCGGGCTCTCCCGGATGCGCTTCGGAATCTCGACCGAGGAGCTCAAGGCGATCGTCGAGGCCCAGGCGCAGGCTCCCATACCGAAGGTTTCGCTAGGCGGCGCCGGCCGCACAGCGCCGCGTCCCGCCGCGCCGCCATCCCCGGGACCCGTCAGGCCGCCCGCGCCGGCGGCGATGTCGAATTCGGGCGCGCGCCTCACCGCGATCGATCCGGTCGATCCGATTCCCACCGACTTCAGCCTGCTCAAGGACGAGGTTTCGGTTGGCCGCGGCGACGACAACGACGTGGTCATCCCGCATCCGAGTGTCTCACGCGCGCACGCCCGGTTGATGAGGCGTGACGGTGCGTACGAACTGACCGACCTCGGATCAACCAACGGCAGCTTCGTTAATAATCAGCCGGTGCAGGGCTCGACGATCGTCGCCAATGGCAGCGAGGTCCGCTTCGGCAACATCCGGTTTATCTTGCGCTTCTAGGCCCGGGTTGATCGGCCGGCCATCAAGCTCATCAGGCTGCTGCGGCGCGCCGCTGGTCGTCCTTGATTAAGGCCCGTGCCACGCGGCCCAGGAGATCGTGGTCGACCGGCTTGGCGGCGTAAAAGTGGACGCCCGCCTTGCGCACCTCGGCCTCGCGCCATGAGCTATGATGCCCGGTCACGTAGATGATTTTCGCTGCGGGCGTGAACTGGCGGGCGCCTGCGATCACACGATTGCAGCAGCCGGGTGCGAGCGCATCGTCGTCGATCACGACCAGGCGCGTGTTGCCGGCGGCGAGCGCCCGCAAAGCCGCGCCAGTGTTATCGCATCGAATGAGAGGCCAGTTGCTGGACGCCGCGAGGGAAAGACTTCCTAGCAGCGCGCTATCCGCGGAAACCGCCACTATCATACTCCGCCTCCTCACCGCCCCTGCAGCGGCGCCCACCGCCCTGCGAATCCGCGGCGCGCCCGAAACATCTACACGGCTTATACCACCAGCGACCTCGGCTTACAGCCCCCCGCGGGGCCGTCGCCGAATGGCCTTGCGGGTTAGATTCTGGTTTAGCGGGGCGCGCTCCGAGGAGGTCAGGTCGCGGCGCCAGGTCGCGAGCAGCCCCCCGTCACCGTCCGCCCACGAGTACTTGGCGCGCCCGCCGAAGGCCTTCTCCAGTTCGTGCGCGATGCGATGGGCGAGCTTCTGCGAGGTGGTCAGAACCTCGTACGCGCCATCCTTCCATTGCATCCCGACCAGCTTGCGCTCGGGCTGCGTGACCGCCGCGCGCCGGCTGACGTTGTTGATGCGGCGTGTAATCGAATCGAGGTGCTGCCCGATGTAGTCGCCGGTCAGCAGCACGCATCCGAAGTGCTCATGACGCGCGACCTGCCGGCAGCTCGGGCAGACCGCCCACGCCGCCCGCCGCATAATCTCGGGGGACAGGGGATGGTCGCGGCGCCAAGTCCGGCGCATATAGATCGCGCCGCACTTGTCGCAGATCGTCGGTTCCTTGAATTTCAGGTTGAGATGCGCGACAGGCGGCGCCTTGTCCTTCCGCGTCCCGCGCCGGCTGAGACTCCGAATAAGCCCCCGCCCACCCGAAGGCCCTATGATTCCTGTCATGATTCGATGCCTTTCTCCTGGAGCCGCTGGCTCATCTCCAACAAAACCTCGAGCAGGTCGCTGCGCGTCAAAATTCCTCGCAGCACGCCTTTCTCCACGATCGGCAGCGCGCCGCAGCGCTCACGCCGCATCACGCGCGCCGCCTCCTCGATTGTATCCGTCGGCCGAAGCGTAATCACGTTGCTGCTCATCACCGTCTCGATCGGAATCTTGTCAGGGTCGGCCTTGGTCCGCTGGCCGCTGGCCGCTGCGGCGGCGATCTCGACCGCCCGCGGCGCGTCGCGAAGATCGCGGTCGGTGACGATTCCGACTAGCCGGCCGGCCTGCACCACCGGAAGCTGGTTGATGCGATGTTGTTCGATCAGTGAGCGCGCATGCGCCACCGAATCGTGCGGTTTGACGGTATGGACGGCCAACTTCATCCATCGTTCGATCGTGAATGCCATTAACACTCCTCGTCTTCTGGCGCTCCGCCGGGCCTCCCGCTAGCGTGAGAGTGCGACGGCAGCGCCTCTGTCCCGTCGGCTTAACTCCAGAAAAGCCTTTAGCATGTCGCTGATGGTGATGATCCCGACCAGCTTGCCGTTGTCGACCACCGGCAGGCCGCCGATCTGCCGATTGAGCATCAGCGCGGCGACCTCTTGCAGCGGGGTCGCCGGCGTGACCGTAACCGGATCGGATGACATCGCGGCATCGACCAGCGTGGTCTTCAGGTACCCGAGGTGGGACCTGATATCCCGCTCGCTCAGAATCCCGATTAACTGGCCGTCTTCGATAACTGGCAATCGATGAAACTTCTCGGCGTCCATCAGAGCCTTGGCTGCCTCGAGGCGGTCGCGCGGCCCGATAGAGGTCGGCTTGGGTGTCATGTAATCGCTGGTGTGCATCGTCTTACCCCCTGGATCGTTCGCCGAATCCGTCCGCACCTGGACCCTGCCTTTACAAAATGCTCAACCAAACAGTAAACAACTTACGCAAGTTATCTGCCATCGCAGCACCGCCGGGAGCCCCTTTTACCGGCTGATAATAGCAGAACCTTGGGAGACTGTTGCCTATCGAGACTCGCCGCGGCTCCCGAATGGCGCGAAAGGGAACAGCTGGCCAGGAAGAGGCCGGAGGCGCAATCATTCTCTTGATCGTATGGGCCAAATCCGCAACGGTACGGTCGAAGCTTGAATTTCCGGATGGCATGATTATCGCTTAATTTGTAGACAACTTTTGCGAACCCAAGGGAGGCAGCTATGGCGTTCCCGTTTAAGAAAATTCTATGTCCGATGGATTTCGACGACAATTCGCTCGCGGCCCTCGACGTCGCGGTGCATCTGGCGCGCAACGCCGACGGGATCGTTTATGTCCTGCACGTCGTGCCGATGATCATACCGCCGACCGGCACGCCCATCTATGTCGATCTGTACAAGGAGCAGGAGCAGGTCGCCCGCGAGAAACTCAACGAAATCGGGCATAAGCGCCTCTCCGGAATCAAACATGAGTTGTTGGTCCATACTGGTGAGCCCCCGGCCGCGATTCTGGGGGCTCAGCGCCGGATCGGCGCGGACGTAATCGTGATGGCAACCCATGGCCGCAAGGGTTTCTCGCGGGTGGTGCTGGGCAGTGTCGCCGAGATCGTGATGCGGGACGCGCTCTGCCCGGTGCTCACGATTCGCAACGCAACCGCAGCCGATCGCCGCCGGGTTACCGGCTGGATGACCACCAATCCGACCACCGTCACGCCCGATGAAAAGCTCTCGAACGTCGAGCTCATCATGCAGGAGGGCGGATACCGATCGGTTCCGGTGGTCAAGGAAGGCAAGCTGGTCGGAATCGTCACCGACCGCGATCTGCGGCGCCATACCGGCTATCTCGCTCATACCGAGGTCAAGATGGCGATGAGCGAGGAAGTTCTGACCGTGACCCCGGCGGCGCCGATCGAGGAGGCCGCCCGCCTTATCCGCGAGCGAAAGATCGGCGCCTTGCCAGTGGTCGAAGACGGAACGCTGGTCGGTATAATCTCTACTACGGACCTGCTCGGCGCCTTCCTCGAGGAACAGGGAGGTAAGTGAAGGGGCGCGCAACCGGACTGACTCCGACGCTGAATTAGACGCCAGGAGCAGTCCAGGCGTATCCTCGGGCCGAGCGACTGGAGACGAGGATGGTTGCCGGCTCGAATTCCACCGAATCTGCGCGCGCGCGCGGCAGCCTGCCGCCGCCGGTCAGGGCGATGATCCGGCCGGAGTTCTATCCGGAGCGTCCGGAGTGGGTCAAGCTCATCCAGACACACATCTCATACGTTTTTCTGACCGATGAATATGTCTACAAGGTCAAGAAGGCGGTGCGGTTTCCGTTTATCGATTGCGCGACGCTCGAGCGCCGCCGCCATCTCTGCCACGAAGAGGTCCGGCTCAATCGCCGCCTCGCGCCGACGGTCTACCTCGGCGTCCTGCCGATCCTGCAAACCTCCGCCGGATTCGCGTTGGGCGAGAGTTCAGATGCGGGCGCGCAGGAAGTGGTCGAGTACGCGGTCCACATGCGCCGGATGCCCCAGGAGCGGATGCTCGATCGGATGGTCGAGCGCCACGAAGCGCTGCCCCAGGACCTGCGGACCATCGCCCAGCGAATCGCCGACTTTCACCATCGCGCCGCGGCCGACAAGGCCTGGATTTACGGCTCGGCGGCCGCGGTTCACCGGATGGTCTGCGGCAATCTCGTGGAAGCCGCGCAGTTCGCGGGCAAAATTTTCGACGCGGCCGACCTCGATGCGATCGACGAATACAATCGCGGCTTTATCGAAACCCACTGGGAGCTCCTGAACCGGCGAGCCCGCAGCGGACGCGTGCGCGAGGGGCATGGCGACCTGCGCTGCGAGCACATCTGCATGGATACCCAGCCGATCGTCTTCGATTGCGTCGAGTTCAGTGAGCGTCTGCGATATGGCGACGTGGTCTCGGATGTCGCGTTCCTGGCGATGGATCTCGATCGGCTCGCGGCGCCGGGGCTGGGCCATGAGCTGACCGAAGCCTACGCCGCCGCTTCCGGCGATCACGAGCTTGCGACTTTGCTGCCGTTCTACCAGTGCTACCGCGCGGTGGTGCGTGCCAAGGTCGACGCTCTGAAGAGCCTGGAGCGTGAGGTGCCGGAGTCCGATCGCGTCCGCGCGCGGGACTCTGCACGCGATTACCTCGCGCTGGCGCGCAGCTATCTGGCGCGCGTCGGGCCTGCGATGGTCGTAGTCTTCGGTCTCCCGGGCACCGGCAAATCGACGCTGGCGCGTGCGCTCGCGCGCCGCCTTGGCTTCGACCTCATCAGTTCCGACGTGATTCGCAAACAACTGGCCGGAATTCCCCCGACTAGCCGGGCGACAGCCGAGTACGGCGGCGGGATCTACCGCGCAGGTTTCACCCGGCGCACCTACCTTACGTTGCTGGCGGAGGCCGAGGAGCGCCTGCGCAAGCGTCGCGGCGTAATCCTGGACGCGACCTTCCGCCACGCTGACGAACGCCGCCTCGCGGTCGAGGCGGCGGCGCGCGCCGGCATCCGGGCGCTGTTCGTCGAATGCCGCGTACCCACCGAAGTCGCGCTGGCCCGGATTGGGGAGCGCGAGAGCCGCGCCGATGAGGTCTCGGATGCGACCGCGGAGATTTATGCCCGCCAACTTCAGGATTTCGAGACCCCGCACGAAATCCCGGAGGAGTCGCGGCTGGCCGTCGATACCTCGGCCGATCCTGACGCGGCCATCGCCGCGGTGATGCGCGCGCTCGCCTCGCAGCCGGCTCCGGCCACGCCAAGTCGAAGCGCCCGGCGGAGCAACTTGCGCCAGCTCCTCAACCGACTCTAGCCGGTGGCGCGCGGGACAGCTCATGGCGATCGATTCCGCCCGTTATTCTGAAATCGAAATCCTGCGCGACGGCAGTTCGATCCGGATTCGCGCGCTTCGCCCCGACGACAAGGGCCGCCTGCTGCGCCATTTCGAGAGCCTCAGCCCGCGCTCGATCTACCAGCGTTTCTTCGGCTACAAGCGGGCGCTGACGCCCGCCGACCTGGTCCGCTTCACCGAGATCGATTTCATCGATCACGTCGCCCTGGTGGCGTCGCTCGGCGAGGGCGAGGAGGAACGCTTTATCGGCGTCGGCCGCTACGTGCGAATCCCCGGCGGCGCACAGGCCGAAGTCGCCTTCGCGGTGTTGGACGAGTACCAGGGACGCGGGATCGGAACGCTGCTGTTAGAGCATCTCGGGCGCGTCGCGCGCGCCGGCGGGGTGGTCGAGTTCAGCGCCGAGGTGCTGGGCGACAACCAGCAGATGCTCGAGATGTTCGCGCGCAGCGGCTTTCGGGTGAAACGCTCGGCCGAGCCCGGCACGGTCCATCTGAGCTTCCCGACCGAGGAGACCCAGGAACATCTTGAAGTGAGCCAGACGCGCGAGCGGATCGCGGCGGCGCGCAGTATCGAGCGCCTGCTCACGCCCCGCTCAGTGGCAGTGATCGGAGCCTCGCGCAATCCCGCGAAGATCGGCGCTGTGATCGTCCGGAACCTGATGCGCGGCGGCTTCACCGGGGCCATCTACCCGGTGAATCCGGCCGGCGGCGAGATCCAGGGACTCAAGGCCTGGCCGAGCGTCGATCGGATCGGCCAGCCGGTCGATCTCGCGGTAATCGCCATCCCCGCGCCGCTGGTCGAGGACGAGATCGTGAAATGCGCGCGCGCCGGAGTTTTCGGCGTCGTGGTGATCACGGCCGGATTCGTAGAGCTGCTCCGCGATGGAGCCGTCAGCGAGCGGCGTCTGTTCGAGCTGGTGCGCGGGCTCGGGATGCGGATGGTCGGGCCGAACTGCATGGGCCTGCTCAACAGCGACCCGGCGCTGAGCCTCAACGCGACGCTGGCGCCGGTTGCCCCGCTGCCCGGCGGGATCGGCTTCTTCTCGCAAAGCGGGGCGCTGGGAATCGCCGTGCTCGACCATGCGTGCGGCCGCGGCCTCGGCCTGTCGACCTTCGTGTCGGCCGGGCATCGCGCCGACGTCTCG
>JBGPMT010000046.1:0-13261 GCA_041487135.1 Binataceae bacterium (SeqCode)
AAGCTGGGCGAGCCGCGTCCGTGAGGGTGGGGTGGGACGGGCGGGGTGTGCGGAAGAGTGACGCCGGGCCATCGCTCATTCCCTGCGGGCCTGAGCGATGGCCTCGGCTGCGGGCGTGCGGCGGGCGGGTGTCAGAACCGGTTCTCCTTCCTGCGGCTCGGGCAAGCCGAGCTTGTCGAGCACCGTCTTCTGGCTGATGCGTAACCCGCGGTCGGCGAGCTCTGAAATCGTATCGGCAAAAACCTTGGCGTCCTGATCGTCGGGCAGGCCGAGCGTGAATTGCGGATAGCGGCTGCGCGGTCCGAAGTTCAGATCGACGATCGGCTTCACCAGGTCGTGCGTGATGGTCGCGGCCAGCCGGCGCGCATCGGAGTTCATGATGTCGCGGCGGACCGTCTGATGGACTTCGGCGGCGGCGCGCGAGCCGCCCCCGCGCGAGGTCTCGGTGGTCAAGGTCTGACCGAGCACGGCCTTGGTCACCTGCCGATCGAGGTAGTCGCAGAAACGCTCGTAGAGGTCGGCGCTGCCGCTCTGGCGCGCCTCGGTGAACTCGATCACCATCGAATCCGGGATCACCGCGCCGGCGTCGGTGCCGATGTTGGTCACCGCGTTGAGCAGCACGCGCTTGTCATTCTCAGTCGCGCCGGGACCGTATTTGCCCACGCGCAGCGGCTGCCCGAAAACTTCGGTGAACGTGACCCAATCCTTCAGCACGTAATTCTTGAACAGGTAGGCCCATCCCGCTGCCCGCGCGATTCCGCCGCGCACTGGCAGGCCGGCCTTGGCCCGCGCCACGTGCACGATGAACTTGTACGGACAGAGCGGCGCGGTGAACGGCTGCGCCGCCGATTGCGAGAACCATCCGCCGCCGCGGAAATGGGACGGGCCGCTGGCGGCGGAGGGCGCGCTCTCGCGCTCGCTTTCCATGCTGCGCAGCAGCAGGGTCTCGCCGTTCACCCAGTCGAACAGGAACCAGCGCGGATCGCGCCACACCAGCCGCTCTGGAAGCCAGGTGCGCCCGGAAGTGTTCCAGATGATCTCGACCGCCGAGAAGCCCTTGCCGATCGCGTCCAGGATGTCGAACAGCACGCTCTCCATCGCCAGCGCGCCGTCGAGCAGCACCTCGCGCACCAGTGCCGCGATGCTCAGATCCTCGGCCGAGCTCGAGGCGGGGCGGATGATCATGTCGAGCTGCGCGACCGATTGTTTGCGCGTCGAGAGCACGGCCAGGTAGTGAAGGTCCTTCTCCTCCATCTCTTCGGCCAGCTCGAGATACTGGTAGGGATCGCCGGCTTCGGCTTCCCGCAGGATCGCCGCCAGCCGCTCGGGCGTGAGCCCGGCCGACGGATGCATCACGGAGTAGATGTTGCGGATTCCGGCGAAGGTCGGGGCCGCCTGCTCCTCGCGCAGCCGCGCCGGCTCCACTTCGCGCCCGTATGCATCGTAGAGTTTCATTTTTCACCTGCTCGGATCGCACGCCAGCGAGTCATGCTTTTCTCCGCCTCCCGGCCCCGTTCACCAGGCGCCGGTGCCGAAGCGCCGCGATCGGTGCGACGGCGCGTCCTCCGCCGCGATCAGGTCGGCCCCCCGCCGCGCCATCGAGGCCGCTCCGATGCGATCGATAATGCGCGGCACCGAGAGGTAGTCGTATTCGATCACGTCCTGATAGCTCGCGAAGCAGGCGAGCGCCCCTGCGATCGCGGAGTCGCCATGGCGCTCGCGGCCCGCGGCATCGCGCTCGCGGCGCTCGGCCACCTTCACGATGCCCTTGTCCATCACCAGCATGCGATGGTCCGACAGGATCGCGGCGTCCTTGGGAATCTCGATGGTGCCGTCCTCGAAGGCGGCCTTGTAGCGCGGCATGTTCTCGCGATACCAGTCGGGCGCCAGCATCACCTGCCGGATGCGCTGGCCGTAGCGCTGCATCGCAGTCTCGGCCAGATACTGGCCGTTGCCGCGCGCGTCCATCGCGCCGGCGAAAAAGCGCGGCAGCCGATCCACGATGTAGAACAGGATCTGCTCCTGTTGGCGGAACGGGATGTTGCGCAGCTCGACCACGAACGGCGTGCGGCGCGTGAGCCGCGCTTCGATCTGCAGCGGCCAGATTACCGTCAGGTCGCCGCTGCGGCCGAAGTCCTCGCCGAAGCAGCTCATCAGGTCCGGGTCGAGCAGCGCCATCACCGGGTCGAGCTGGTCGTGGCAGAAATCCAGCGTGATTTTTTGCCGCACCTCCTCGGGCTGCGCGGCGAAATTCGCCGGCATCTCCCAGCGCACCACCTGGCCCGCCGTGCGCATCCGGCTTTCGATGAGCGGCGTCGACAGAAAGGCGCCGGCGCTGGCGCTTGGGATGCAGAACAGTTCCTCGTCGGCGTTCTCGCCGTAGAAATCGACGATCTCCTGGCGCCACGCGCGCTCGCCCTCGGCGCTCCATGCGAGCTTGCGGCGCTCGCAGATCTTGTGGAACAGCCCTTCGCCCACCGCGTCGTCGAGGGTGATTCGATGGAGCGAGTAGTTGAGCCGCCCGGCGCGGATATCGGTCACCAGTTCGTTGAACGGATTGGTCGCGCCGTTATGGGTCGAGATTACGCGCACCATCCCGCCCCACATCGTGAAGGCCAGCGCCGCCTTCATCAGACCGCCCAGATCGTCGTGGAAGGCGGCCTCGTCGATCACGGCGCGGCCGTCCTTGCCGCGCAGGTTCGAGGGGCGCGAGGAGAGCGCGACGATTTTGTGGCCCGAGGCGAAACGCACGCGATAGGCGAGAATGTCGCGGTGCTCGTCGTTGACCGCGATCTCCTCGACTTCGCGCGCGGCGCGGTTGAACCGCCGCGCCCATTCGGCGGCGGTCCAGACGAACTCCAGCGCCATGTCCTTGTTGTAGCCGATGTACCAGGTGTCGAGGCCGCGCTGGGCGGCCGCCGCCAGCGCCGCGTCGGCGGCCTCGGTCCAGGTCAGGCCGACCCGGCGCGATTTCTCGCAGACCTTGACCTGGGCCTGGTCGGCGATCCATCGGCGTTGATAAGGCAGCAGCATGGAAAGTTTTTCGGCCATCGGTGCACCCCCCGCTGTCGTTAGACCTGGATCTCGAGCAGCGCCCGGCGGATCCGATCCTCGGTCTCGGGCGTGAGCCCGGCGCTACGCGCGACCTCGCTGACCTTGGCGCCGGCGGCCGTCACCTTCTCGGCCACCTTCGCCCGCGTCTCCTCGAGCCACTTCTTTTGCGTCACCCAGGCGCGCCCGAGTTCGGCGACGGTGTGCGCCAGGGCGCCGAGATTGAGATGCTTGGCGTCTTTGGCTTCGACCGCGACCAGGATTTCGAACAGCCGCTGCTGGATCAGGCGCTGCAGCGCCTCGTTGATCTGGTTGCTGTCGTCGGGCGCGGCTTCAACAATCGTGCGCGCCTGATCGGTCGCCAGCTTGACCTGCTCGAGGCGTTGTTCGAAGCGCTGGCCGTGGCCGGACAGCCTTCGGGGCGAGATCGCATAGCCCTGCTCCCGGAGCCACTTCGCGAGCTGTGCGTGATCGGGAAAGCTCCTGTCGACCAGCCGCCGATCGAGTTCCTTGCGGAGCTCCGCCGGCAGCAGCATCAATTTTGAGCTGACTGGCATGATGGGCTACCAGGTCTTCTTCGGGCGCGCGATTCCGGCCGGCGCGAGCGTGGTGTACTCGACCACGTCCACGCCCTGGGCCGTGAGTTTCGCGAACCAGTTTTCCGAATCCTCGCCCTCCAGTTCGATAAGCCCCAAGTCGCGCAGATAGGTGAGTTCGCGGCGCATGCCGTTGGGCGAAAGCCGCAGGTGAATCTCGCTGATCACGCGCCAGACAATGGCCTCCGAAACCGGCATCGGGCGGCCCGCGTCCAGCACGCGCATGATTCTCCAGCGCGCTTCTTCGCGCTGCTTTTGTTCAAGATTGAGATTGTCCATAAAGCCTTTGTCGTACCGATTCCATGTCGCGGTGCACGGTATCCAGCTTGGCGTCAATCACGGCGCCAAACCTGATCCAATCCTCCCGGCGCACGTAATCGCGCGGCAGCTCGGATTTCAGGCTGGACAGCTCATGCTCGACCGCATGAGAATAATCCGTTCCTTCCCGGCGCAGCGCCTGGAAACGCTCTAGCTCACCGATCTCGTGCTGCCTGAACAGCATGCGAATGGCGGCGAGATTGAAGGCTCCCAACGCGACCAAAAAAATCAGTAAGATTCCCATTGCTGCCGAGCTCATAGCGCTGCTTATTTCTCCCACTCCGCGGCCGCTGCTTCCGGGCCGGCGGATTCCCCGGCAATCGCCGAAGCCTGGACCCGGGCGCCATGGAGACGCCGGGCCAACAATTCGATCTGTTCGCGCAGACGCGCCGGCGCTTCGGTGCTCATTTGGGCTCCGGCTCCGTATCGCGCTTCAGCTTCACCGCGCCCGCCATCGTGACCATCACCAGCCCCAGTCCGGAGCCGTAGGCGGCTGCGTCAATGGCCGTGAAGCTCCCGAAATGGAACACCGCGGCTGACCAGAAGATGATGTAGGCGCCGGCGCCGGCCACGCCCACGACCCGCGCGGCGTCGAAGGTCAGATTGTCCTTGCCGGTCAGAATGTCGCTGACGAACCTCATGGCGAAGCCGCTTGCGGGTTCATGCCGCGCTCCTTATCGATCGGCAGTCTCGTTGACGTCGAGGCCCATGTTGGTGCCGCGCGCGATTAGCTCCTGTCCGTCCGCGTTGTCGAGGCCTTCGTCGATTCGCACCAGCAGATGGGTCGGGTAGTCTTCGTATCCGCCGCTGATGATCCGGACCTTGTTGGTGGTTGGCGGGTCGCCGTCGAATTGGAACAGCACCCCGATTGCGAACTCCAGTGCCCGCGCGCCGTTGACCTCCAGCGTCATTTTTTTGTCGTCTACCTCCCCTCACTCAGATACGGCCTGCACGTCGCGCGCGAGCCGGCCGAGGTCGAGGCCCGAGGGCGAGGTGCCGAGGTCTGTGATCCCCTTGAAGAACCGCGGCGCATGAACTTCGTCGCATCGCGACCTGAACCAGCCCCACGTGAAGGGCTGCAGGCGTCCCCACGTGACGCAGTTGCCGCCGTTCGCGTCGAACTCGACGATCGGGACGGCATGCCCGCCCAGGACTTGCCGTCACCCAGGGTGCTCATCTCCCACGGCACGCCGGCCTCGAACACGGCCGGCAGCAGCGGCGGCAGCGCCGCCGGGTCGAGATAGCTCGCCAGCTTGAGCGTGCGAGAATCTATTCTCGGCGACAGCTTCCCAAGTTTCATTTTTTGTCGTCCACCTCCCGCTTTTCTTACCGTCTACATCCCGTCGTGTGTCGCCCACCGCGTTTTCACGGAGCGACCTTGGTCACGCCCTGCAGCGTGGTTGTGGTCTGAGTGACTTGCGCGGGCTGTCCGGCGACGACGCTGCTTTCGGCCTCGCAGGCCGCCTTCGCGATCACCGCAGCCGAGGAGATACCCATCGGCGAGACGGTCATCAGCGCGGCGATCGCGGGACCGAGCGCGGCGCAATCAGCCGAGTTCATCGCCCACGCCGGATGCTGGCTGGTGAATGGAATCATCGAGCACCCGGCGGCGAGGCAGCCGGCAGCCAGAAGCGACAACGCAATCAGGTAAATCCTCGTCCTCATGTGGCTTCCGCCGTCATCATGATTTTCGTCCATTGGATCGCAGCCTGGAGATTCATCTCGTCCGCCGGCGCGATCAGCCGGGCTTCGAGGTCGCGGGTTTCGTCCATCGCGCAGTCGACGTCGCCGTCCAGGCGCAGATAACGGCCGCCGAGCAGGTTGCGGCATTGCTCGTCGACGCATTGCGCCGGCCCTTCCAGAAGCACGTCGATCAACCCGTTATCCAGCCATTGCACACCGCCCCAGGCGCCGGGCTTGATCGGCGGCGGATGCGCGTTGCCGGTGCCGACCGACAGCAGCCAGATCTCCTCGAGCTTGCGGCCGTGGCCGATAGCCCACGCCAGCGCGACCATCGCCGGATCGTTCGCCGCCACGCCGCCGTCGATGAGGCTCCCGACGGGCTCGAAGAAGACCGGCGGCGCACTGCCGGCCATCGCCGCCGCCACCGCCGTCACGGTTGGCGTCTCGCGGCTGAACCGGACCGGCGCGCGCGCTTCGCAATCGTAGGCCGTGACGATCACGTCGCGCTTAAAGAGGCCCAGGCTCATGAAGCCAAAGATCTCCTGGAGCGCGTCGAAGCGTCCGCTGGCCTGATACTTCGGACCGCTCAGCGAACCCAGCGAGACCACCTCGTCCACAAAGCTGGAATGAAAAATCCGCGCAGCGTCCTGCAGGTAAAGATCGACGATGCGAGACACGGGGATTCCAGCGGCGAGCCCGAGCGCGATGATCCCGCCGGTCGAAGTCCCGGCGAACAGCGCGGTCCGTGCGAGGAAGGGCGCCGACGCCTCCAGGCGCTGGATGAGCCGCGCACTGAACGCTCCGCGGATTCCGCCGCCGTCGAAGCTCAAGATCAGGTAACTCACAACGCCCCTCTTGTCGCGGTCGCATGTTCGGCGGCGCTCCAGGCGCCGCCGAACATGGC
The DNA here is from genome assembly GCA_041487135.1 of Binataceae bacterium (SeqCode). Taxonomy (GTDB): domain Bacteria; phylum Desulfobacterota; class Binatia; order Binatales; family Binataceae; genus JAJPIG01. The sequence goes on from JBGPMT010000046.1 coordinate 6,553, forward strand.
GAAGGCGATGATCGATGACACTTTCAGGCCCCCTCGCTATTCATACGCACGGTTCAACCAACCCCGGAGAAAGCGTTCGCGCAGCTGGCCGCCGCCGCGGTGCGCAGCGGCGGCGGCCAGCTGCCGGTAATGGCCCGCCGCCTCGGAGCGCAGCGCCACGAGCAGCGCGCCGGAATCGGCGCGGCTCGCGGCGCCGCGGGTCTGCGCGCCAAGCGTGCCGTCCTCGCCGACCGCGATACCGCAGGCTCTGAGCGCCCGCTGCAGGCAGAGCGTCGCCTCGCGCGGGCCCATGTTGATCGCGAGATTGAAGAGCTTCGCGCCGATCGCTTCCGGCAGCGCCCCGAAGTCGAAGCGCAGCCACCAGTCCCGGTAGTAGATAGCCGCGGCCTGGGCGCGCGTGAGGCTCGGCATGTCGAGCTCAGGATACTGCCGCTGGGAGATGCCGAACTTGGTTGGGCCACCTCGGTCGCCGACCCCGACTGCGTAGCCACCCTCGTCGGCGAGGACGCGCTCGAGCGCCTTGATGAAGGCGCTGGGATACGACCCCGAAAGCGCACTAGGTTGCTCGTTCGGCATGACAATTCACTCAAGCACGAAGGCTGGCGCGTGAAACCACACGCGCAGAGTAAGGACCTGCGGTGCGGGAAAACAGCCTGAAATATTTCAGGCCGTTATCTAGTTGCTAGTCAGTGACTATGTATTGGCTGGGTGACAACGGATGAATGACTACTTAGTGATCGATAGCATCATGCCGGGGATGATACCGATGGAATGGAGTCTGATTCCGTGACTCATGCGACCCATACGCCCCACCGACGGCCAGGTAATGCGCCCTGAATACCATTCGAACGCGAAAATCGGCGAGGCGATCTAATAACCTGTGGCGTTGACTGTAGGCGCGAGAATACGCGCTATACGATGATAAGAGCGATGGTTAGTGTATGGGTGTCCGCCCGAAGCGGCGTCAAGGTCGTCGGCTGCTAGCCGTCCCGGTCAGGTGGCTGGGCCAACCGCGCGGCGACTTTCAGCGAGCACCTGATAAACCCGGCGCGAGGTGCAGTGCAGCGCTCGCGCGATGGCCTCGATGGTGCGGCCCGCCGCGCGCATCGCCAGGATCTGCTCACGCCGGGAGACCGGGTTGGGAACGTCCATCCGGTCACCGCCATAGATCCGTGCCAGCCGTTGCGCGGCCGAGAGTCCGATCGAGCGCGCGATCGGATCCTCGGGCTCCGGCACGTGACGAACATACAAGCGCGTCCCGGCGAAATCGGAGACCAGTTTCCCCGCTGCGTCGTCACCAATTGCGTGTACGATCTCCATCAGAATAGACATGGCCTTTCTACCATCGCTCGCGGCGCTGTACGGGCGTGGCCGCAGGCAACGCCGACGAGGTAAAGGGGGTAAGGGCATCAGCGCCCTTCCGCATGTTGCATAGTGCTGATTCGCAGGGAGACTGGGTTGGTCCCGATGCAAGAAGAAGTAGCGGAGCTTCGGCCGATCGGTGAAACCCGCTCTACGATCAATGGAGGCCGCTAGTAACGCTTCTGAAAGCGCGTGCGGCACATGAGACGCGTTGATGGCGCCCCTGGGAAAGCGATCCATGAAGCCCCCTCCTTGGACCGAGCTTGCTTCAGGCAGCCACGAAGACTCGCAGCGCATTAGACGATGGAAGTATTGCGTTACATAGGAATCGCTCCTTTCGCGCGCACCTAGGAAGCCGTCGTATCGACGGTTGCGGCTGACCAGGATGTCAACGCGGTGCGTGCTGCAGTTTCTCTACAGTAGTGTGCAATTCTCCAACGGTTGTGCGCCTCGGCGTCAGTCCACGCGAGGCTGCCATCATCGTCGCGGTACTGTCGGCAACTGGCAAAGCATTGGCGGAGCCCGGGCTTTTTCACTCCGCTTTCGGCGCCTGGCCGCATTCGGCATGTCATTTGCTGATCGGAGGAGCGCCTGGCGTGCTCGATACTCGCGCACCCCGCGTCACGCAATGGTCGGCGGGGGCCGCGGCTCTGAGCCGCCAGCGGTTGAGGGCCAAGTATGTTGCTGTCCGTTGGGCGGAAGAGTTGGCGAGAGCCCGTGTTTGGCAACATAGGACTTCACTTTATTCCATAGCAGTAGACATTTTGTCAACTACTGTAGAAGACTTTACGACCCGGCTCGAACTGATCATGCGCCAGTTCGGATCGGTCGCCGAGCTGGCACGCGCGATCGGCGTTTCCGACAATGCGATCTACAAGTGGCTCGCGGGCCGTGGACAGCCGAGCCTGCCGAGCGTGGTCGCTATCGCGCGCGCGGCGGGCGTCTCCGTCGAATGGCTGGCCACCGGCCGCGAGTCCATCGCCCGTGCCGGCGGCCCCGTCAGCATCGCGGCCGCCGGGGATTACGCGTTCATGCCGCGCGGCGAAATCCGCGTCGGCGGCCGGCGCGGCACACGGATGCGCAGCTCGCTGATTGTCGACGTGCTGGCCTTTGGCGCCGGCTGGCTGGAGCATCGGCTCGCCGCGGATGCCGAGCGACTGATGCTGCTCGAGGTCAGCGGCGATTCGATGGCGCCGACGCTGCGTGAAGGCGACCTGGTGCTGGCGGACCTGCGTGAGACCCGCGCCCGAATCGACGGTGTCTACGTGCTGCGCGAACAGAACGATCTGGTGGTGAAGCGCCTCCAGCGCCAGCGCTTTGGTGCGGCGCTCACGATCCGGAGCGACAATCCGGCCTATCAGCCGATCGCGGTTTCGCCGGGGGGCGTCAGTATCGTCGGGCGGGTGATCTGGACGGGCAAAGCCCTCTAGCGGCACGGCGCTCGACCCGCGAAACCGGTCGTGCAATCCTTGCCCCGGCGATTTGCGATCGTTCGAGGTCCCGGCGGAACCGCCGCAAGCCGAGCGCAGTTCATAAGACAGATACGAGGTTGAAGAGCATGGTCATCGGCGATCGCACGATCACATCAGGACGCCTGGCAGCCTTGGCAGTAATCTTCCTGGCCATCGCAGTCTGGGGCTGCGCGGCGTCGCCCGCTCCGGGAGCCATGACCAACGCAACCTCAGCGCAGAGTCAGCCGGACGCGGCGCGGCCGATCTTCGATGCCAGCGGGGTTTGGGATGGGCAGTCGGTCGCCAGCTGCACGTCGTTTAATCCGCTGTCATTCAATACGCGCTGCAACGCGATCAACAAGATCACGCTGACGATGGTCCAGGAGAACGCCAAGATAACCGGCTTCTACAAGTGTGCGATCGGCAACATCGACTGCCGCAACCAAAACGACAGCGGCACAATCGCCGCCGGTTCGATGAACCACGGGCATCTCGCGCTGCGGGTCGGGATGCCCGACGGATCGAGCTGTCTGTTCAACGGCTTGCCGGCCGCCGCCAACCAGATCAAGGGCAACTACACTTGCTACCAGGGGGGCGGGCTTGCTGAGCAGGGGCGCTTCGAGATCGGGCGCAATTACTAGCTTGCGCTAAGCGTCAGGATTATTCGCCAGCCGCACGGCCGGCGGATTTCAATACCTTCGATCGCAGCGCCCCGCCGGGCCATCCGCGCTTGCGTCCCCGAGCAGGCGTCTTATAGGCTCTGTCGAAGTTTTATCCGGTCGCAACCATGGCATTCCGAATCGCCGGCGATGCTTGGAGGTGTTAGGACGTGAGCGTGCATGCCGAAAAGGTGACGATCGTGCCGTCATCGACGGTGCGCGTCGCCGACGATCAGGTCTCCTGCGAACTGGACGGCGAGGCGGCGATTCTCGAACTCAAGCAGGGGGTCTATTACGGGCTCAACGCGGTCGGGGCGACGGTCTGGGGCCTGATTTCGAAACCGCGCAGCGTCGCCGAGATCAAGCGCCTCGTGCTCGAGCAATACGACGTCACGCCAGAACAGTGCGAGCGCGACCTGCTCGAGCTCTTGGGCGAACTTGCCGAACGCGGCCTGATCCGAGTCGAGGCGGATGAGGGCGCTGGTTAAATTCGCACGCCTGCCGTGGCGCGACCGCGGCCTGGTTGCGCGCGCCTTCCTGAGCTTGAGCCTGATCAGGGCCGGGCTCATGCTGATGCCGTTTCAGACCCTGCGCGGGGCGGTCTGCGGGTCAGGGCGCCGGCCACGGGCGGTGAATCCCGCCTATCGGCCCGATACGGCGAAGATCGCGTGGGCGGTCGCCGCGGCTAATCGAATCTTGCACGGCGATTGTCTGCCGCTCGCGCTCGCGGCCGAGTTGATGCTGCGCCATTACGGCTATCCGGCGGAGTTGAAGATCGGGGCGGGACGCGACCCGGGCGGGACCTTCATCGCACACGCCTGGGTCGAGAGCGAAGGCCAGGTCGTGATCGGCGATTTCGAACTCGGGAAATACGCCGAGCTGGTCCACGCCGCCCCGGGCGCCGGCGGCCCAAGCGCGGGCAAGCTCTAGCGGAGCTCTGCCGCTCCAGGAATCAAACCGATGCCCTTCCTCGAAACCTGTCAGATCCTGGATGAGCACAAGGATTACCTCTCCGACCCCGTGCGCCTGGAGGCCTACGGCCGCGCGATTGCCGAGGTGGTGAAACCGGGCGACGTGGTGCTCGACCTCGGCGCCGGCACGGCGATCTTCGCGATGCTCGCGTGCCGCGCGGGAGCGGCGCGGGTCTACGCGGTCGACGACGGCGGCGTGATAGAAATCGGGCGCGCCGCGGCCCAGGCCAACGGCTTTGCCGATCGCATCACGTTCCTGTGCGGCCATTCGACCCGGATCGATCTGCCGGAAAAATGCGACGTCGCGGTCACCGAGCAGATGGGCGGATTCGGCTACGAGGCCGGGGTGGTGGAGTTCTTCAACGATGCGCGGCGCCGGCTGCTTAAGCCCGGAGCGATCACGATCCCGCGCCGTATCGAGACTTTCCTCGCGCCGGTTGAAAACCCTGAGTCCTACGCCCTGGTCCAATTCTGGGAGCAGCGGCGCGCCGGGTTCGATTTCAGCGCCGCGCGGCCGTTTGTCGCCAATGACGAAGACTTCGGCCATTACGAAGCGCGCCATCTGATCGGCGAGGCGCGCGGGGCCGCCGAGTTCGATCTCGATCACATCTGCCCCCACATCATCCCGCTCGAGACCGAGCTGCAAATCACGCGCGCCGGGCTCCTGCACGGCCTCGGCGGATGGTTCGCCGCTCATCTGTCGGCCAATGCGGTCCTGACCAACTCGCCGCTCGCGCCGCGGAGCATGGATCGGGCCGCGGCCTTTTTCCCGCTCGAGCAGCCGGTCCCGGTGACGGCCGGCGACCGGGTCGCGGTCGCGATGCGCCTGGTGCCGGAGGAGGAGATCGTCGACTGGCAAGTCCGGGTGATCGGGGCGAACGGCAAGCTCCTCGGCGCCTTCGATCAGAGCAGTTCGCGCGGCGAGCTGGTGTCGCGCGAGGAGCGCGCCCGGCGCGCACCGGGATACGCGCCGCGCCTCAGCCGGCACGCCGAGGCCCGCCGCCTCGTGCTGAATCTATGCGACGGGGTCGCGACCGTGGACCAGATCGAGCGCGAGGTGGCGCGGCGTTACCCCGAAATTTTTCCCTCGCCGCGCGCCGCCCGGAGATTCGTCGCCGAGACCGTCCGGGAGTACGCGGAATAGAGCGCTCCATATTCTGATGCAATCCGGACGCCGGCGATGAGCGGCATTGCCGCGATCTTCAACCGCGATGGCGCGCCGGTCGATCGCCCGGAGATCGATCGGATGCTCGCCGCGATGATCCATCGCGGACCTGACGGCCTCGGCGCGTGGTGCGAGGGCGCCGTGGCGCTCGGCCATGCGGCCCTGCACACGACTCCAGAATCATCGCGCGAGCATCAGCCGCTCCGTGACGAGGCCAGCGGCCTCTGCCTCGCCTTCGACGGCCGGGTCGACAATCGCGCCGAGCTCGAAGCGGCGCTCCGCGCCAATGACTCTTCCCCGGGCGACGGCACGGACGCCGGGATGGTGCTCGCGGCCTATCGATGCTGGGGCGAGGAGGCACCGGCGCGAATCGTGGGCGACTTCGCCTTCGCGATTTGGGACGCCGCCCGCCGCCGGCTGTTTTGCGCACGCGATTGCCTCGGCGCCAAGCCCTTCTATTACTACTGCGACGGCCGCCGTTTTATCTGCGGCTCCGAAATCGGCGCGCTGCTGGCCGGCCCGCGAGTCCCGCGCGAACCGAATGAAGCGGTGATCGCAGATTACCTGATCGATCGGCATCGCGGGCGCACCGAGACTCTCTTCAAGCACCTGATGCGCCTCGAGCCGGCGCACTGCCTGATCGTCGATGAGACCGGAATCACGACCCGGCGCTACTACGACCTCGATCCGCGCAGTGAGATTCGTTACTCGCGCGACGACGAATACGCGGCCCATTTTCTGGCGATCTTCAAGGAGGCGGTGCGCGCCCGGCTCCGCACCTCCGGCGCCGTCGGTTCCTACTTAAGCGGCGGACTCGACTCGTCCTCGGTAGTCGGGATGGCGCAGGCGCTCTACCGCGACGGCGTCGTGCCCCGAACGCGCTTCGAGAGCTATTCGCTTATCCTGCCGCCGCCGGCCGACGAACGCGAATTTATCGGCAAGGTGGTCGGGATGTGGGGGCTCAGCTCGAACACGCCGACGCCCTACGTGCCCGACCTGGAGTTTCTGATCGATCAGGTGCGGCGCTTTCACGCCCTCCCGGAATACCCGACCGCCATCCAGGCTTTTCCGCTGCGGCAACTGGCGCGGGCGCAGGGCGTC
>JBGPMT010000047.1:0-13244 GCA_041487135.1 Binataceae bacterium (SeqCode)
CGAGATCATTCGCTTCAGCAACGACCTTTGCTATTCCGATACGCCGTTGATCCCGCTGAGACAATACGGTCCGGATCGTTCGATACCGGTCGAACATGTCTTCGTAGACGGAGGTTATCGCGAGGGTTCTGACAACCGCGCGGTGAATCGACCCGAAGCCATAGCGATCGTCGAAAACATCGTCGAGCTGTGTGAAAACCAGCGGTATTCAAATAAGACGATAGGGGTTGTTGTTCTCCAAGGCGAAGCGCAAGCGGGTCTGATCGAGGGACAGTTGCTTGAACGATTGGGCGCGGAAGAGATGGAGCGGAGGCACCTTGTCTGCGGAAATCCCTACAGTTTCCAGGGGGACGAACGCGACATCATGTTCCTATCAATGGTCGCCGCGCCGAACGAGAGAATTGGGCCGCTCACAACAGCAGCGGCTGAAAGACGCTTCAATGTCGCGGCAAGCCGTGCCCGAGACCGAATGGTACTTTTCCATTCAGTGACCCGCGATGACCTCAGCACATCATGTCTCCGGCGGCGGCTGATAGAATTCTTCGAGAGCACAAAACCGCAAGAGATCGCCGGGATCGATCGGAATGAGCTTGAGCGCAGGGCTTCCCAAGATAATCGGAGTGTTGTCAATCCGCCCCCGCCATTTGAAAGCTGGTTCGAGGTTGATGTAGCTTTGGAATTGCTGCGTAAAGGCTTTGTCGTCCTGCCCCAGTATAAGGTTGCGGGTAAGCGGATTGACCTTGTTGTTGAAGGCGGCCGAGCACGATTAGCCGTCGAGTGCGATGGCGACCAATGGCACGGTGCCGATCGCTATGAGGCGGATGCGCAGCGCAAACGTCAATTGGAACGCTGCGGCTGGGTTTTCTTCGGAGTCAGAGAGTCGGCCTTTTACTCAAACAAGGAGCGAGCGTTGCAAGAGCTATGGCAAGCGCTTGAAGAAAGAAACATCGTGCCTGGATGGTCAGCAAAGCCATTTCCCCCTGGCAATAAGGAGAACCAGTAGAGGAGATGTCCTGACGTGCAGGGCGCCTACTTCAAGTGAGCCGGCCCTTCGGCAAGCCCGAATCGGGCAAAATCGCCGTCAAGGTCATTAACCATTACGGCGACGAGGTGCTGAAGGTGTTTGAGGTTTAGCGCAACGCCGGGCTTTTGCAATGGGATGAGCCGACCGGCACGGCGCGGCCACGCGCGATTGTAGCGCCCCGCCGCAACGCCTCAGCCCTTGGCCCTCGCGCGGCCCGGCCTTGGTCCGCGCCCGCCGGCCGCCGCGCGGGTATCGGAACGCGAGGCCTCTGCCCGCCTGAACTCCAGGATGAGCGGCGTGCCAGTCAATTCGAGCGCGGCGCGAAACCGCGACTCGAGGAAGCGGATATAGTGCGCCGGAATGTCACGTTCCAGGTTGCAGAAAAAGGCGAGGCGCGGGGGCGCGCTCGAAACCTGCGTGACATACATCAGCTTGAGCCGCCGGCGGTCGACCAGCGGCGGGTCGAGCGCCTTGAGCGCCCCGGCCAGGATCCGGTTCAGGACGGCCGTCTGGAAGCTCGCGCGCCAGGCGCGCCCGGTGACCAGCGCCGCGGGCAGAATCTGGTCGACCCCGTCGCCGGTCAGCGCCGAGGTGAAGACCATCGACGCGAACCCCAGGAACGGGAAGTTGGCCTCCGCGTCGCGCGTGAAAGCGGCGACTCTGCGTCCCAGATGCGCGGCGGCGTCCCACTTGTTGCAGACCACGACCAGGCCCCGCCCATGGCTCGCGACCATGCGGGCCAGCCGCGCATCCTGATCGGTAATCCCTTCGGTCGCGTCGATCACCAGCAGCAGCACCCCGGCGCGCTTGATCGAGCCGAGCGCCTGGCCCACCGAGCGGCCTTCGAGCTCGCCCGTCACCCGGGTGCGGCGGCGGATGCCGGCGGTATCGATCAGGATCAGGTTCTGACCATCAACCTTGAGCGGCACGTCCACGGTGTCGCGGGTCGTGCCGGGAGCCTCGCCGACGATCGAGCGCTCGTAGCCCACCAGCCGGTTCAGAAGCGAAGACTTGCCGACATTCGGACGCCCGATCAGAGCGACGCGCAAATCGGGCTCCGGCGCCGGTGCGGCGGGCGCCGCCGCCGGGAGACGGCTCGTCACCGCCTCGAGCAAGTCGCCGATCCCGTATCCATGGGCCGCCGAGACGAAAAGGACTTCCGGCGCCAGCGCGTAAAAGTCCGCGGCCAGGGCCTCCTGTCCGGGACGATCGATCTTGTTCACCGCGACCACGATCTCCCGCCCGGTGCTGCGCACCAGCTCAAAGGCCTCGCGGTCGGCGGCGGTCAATCCGGTGCGGCCGTCGAATAGGAAGACGATCACGTCCGACGCCGCCACGGCCTCAAGCGCCCGCTCGACCACCATCCCGGTCAACGGCTCATGGCCGCCGAGCTCCAACCCGCCACTGTCGACCAGGAAGAACTCGCGGTCGCCGTCGGCCAAGCGGGCGACATTCAGATCGCGCGTGGTGCCGGCGATCGCGCTCACGATCGCGCGATGGTGCCCGGCCAGCCGATTGAAGAGCGTCGATTTGCCGGCGTTGGTGCGCCCGACGATCGTGACGATCGGCAGCCCCTCGGCCGCAAGCCGCAGCATCCCGCCCGGCGCGCCGTCCGCCCCCTTCGCGCGCTTGCCCATCAGAGTCCCAGCTCGGCGAGCTTGCGCGGATTTTTGGTCCAGTCCTTCTCGACCTTGACCACCAGTTCGAGAAACACGCGGGCGCCCAGCAAGGCTTCGATCCCGAGCCGCGCCGCGCTGCCAATCTTCTTGAGCTGGCGGCCGCCCGCGCCGATTATCATGCCCTTGTGCGAGTCGCGCTCGACGATAATCAGCGCGGCGATCCGCACCAGCCGGCGCTCCGGCTCCTCGACGAACTGTTCGACCTGCACCGCGGTCGAGAACGGAATCTCCTGGCGCATGGCGAGGAAAATCTGCTCGCGGATAAGCTCCGCGACCAGCGCGCGCTCGGTCTGGTCGGTGTATTCGTCGGCCGGCATCAGCGCCGGACCCACCGGCAGCATCCGCTTGATGGTTTGCACGAGGTCATCGAGGTTCTCGCCGGTAAGCGCGCTCACCGGCACGATTTCGGCGTCGGGCACAAGCGCCTGGCATTCCTCGATGAGCGGCAGAATTTGATTGCGGCTTATCAGGTCGATCTTGTTGATCGCGACGATTTTCCCGACCTTGACGGCGCGAAGCTCCTGGAGAAAGGCCCGATCGCCCGGTCTCAGCCTGCTGCCGGCCTCGATCACGCCGACCGCCACCTCGCCCTCGCCGAGCGCGCGGCGCGCGACGGCGACCATCCGCCGGTTGAGCAATCTGCGCGGCGCGTGGATACCGGGCGTGTCGATCAGGATCAACTGCGCGTCGGGGTCGTGGCGGATTCCGACGATCCGCCGGCGCGTGGTCTGCGGCAGCGGCGTGACGATCGCGACCTTGTGCCCGACCAGCCGGTTGAGCAGCGTCGATTTGCCGACGTTGGTGCGCCCGCCGATGGCGACGAAGCCGGAGCGGAATTGCTCAGCGCTGCTCACGCCGCTCCTGCTCGATCCAGTCGAGCGCGGCGCACGCGGCGGCCTGCTCGCTCTGCTTCTTGCTGCCGCCCTCGCCGACCCCGAGAATCTGCCCGGCGATTCGAATCCGGGTGGTGAAATGCTTGGCATGGTCGGGGCCGCGCGTCGCTACCAGCTCGTAGACCGGCTGGGCGCGAGAGCGGCGATAGGCGGCTTCCTGCAGTTCGGTCTTGTAGTCGCGCTCGGCGGCCGCACCGCCGAGATCGTCCGCAATCAAAATTTCGACCGCGCGCTGCGCCGGCTCGAGTCCGCCATCGGAGTAGATCGCTCCGATCAGCGCCTCCAGCGCGGCGGCCAGGATCGACGGCTTCTCGCGCCCGCCGCTCTTCTCCTCGCCCTTGCCGAGCCGCAGGTACTTGCCGACGTCGACCTCCTGCGCCTTCAACGCCAGCGTACGGCCGTTGACGATCGAGGCGCGCTGCTTCGAGAGCTGCCCCTCCTTGGCCTCCGGAAAGCGGCGCATCAGCAGATCCGCGATCGCGAGACCCAGCACCGCGTCGCCCAAAAACTCCAGCCGCTCGTAATGCAGCTCGTTGGGGCCGACGGCGCTCGGATGCGTCAGCGCGGCGTTGAGCAAGCCGGGATGCTGGAAGTGATAGCCAAGCGCGTGCTCGAGCTTGGTCCGGGCATGCTCAAAGCCCGGCGGCCGCGCGCGCCGCTGGGTGCCCAACAATCTCGCCAGCCAGCGTCGCGCCCTCGACATGGGATGCTTGGAATTCGACCTCATGATTTCTCAGCTCGTCCGTGCCCCGCGCCGCCACCCGGATATAGTTGCGGCTCAAACCGGTGAGCCGGCCGTCGTCCGCTCGCTCCTCGAGCAACACCCGGAGTCTCGCATCGCCGAAGCGCCGGACGAAGTGGCCGCGCTTGTGCTCGCCGAGCTCGCGCATCACTTGCGCCCGCCGCCGAATCTCGTCGGCCGCGACGCGCCCATCGAGCTTCGCTGCGGTCGTACCGGCGCGGACCGAGTACGGGAAGACGTGAAAATAGGCCAGCGGCAGACTTTCTACAAACTTAAAGTAACGCTTGAAATGGTCCGCAGTTTCGCCCGGAAAGCCGACGATCAGATCGGTGCCGATCGCCGCCTCGGGCAGCGCCCCGAGCAACCGCTCGACACGGCCGCGGTAAAAGGCGGTATCGTACCGCCGCCGCATCCGGGTCAGCGTCTGGTCGCTGCCGGCCTGGAGCGGCAGATGGAGATGCGGGCAGAAGGCGTCGCAGCCGGCGAGGATCGCGATAATCTCGTCGCTCAGCTCCTCGGGATCGAGCGAGCTCAGCCGCACCCGGCGAATCGGCGAGCGCTCGGCGATCATCTCGAGCAGCGCCGCGAGCGAGGCCGGCGGCGAAAGATCCTTGCCGTAGCCGCCGAGATGAACCCCCGACAAGACCACTTCCTTGAAGCCGCGGGCGTGTAGCTCGTCGATCGCCGCGAGCACGCGGCGCGGTTCGACGCTGCGCGAAGTGCCGCGCGAGGTCGGCACGATACAGAACGCGCAAAACTGGTCGCATCCCTCCTGCAGCTTCAGAAAGGCGCGGGTATGGCCCGCGAGCGTCACGCCGGCAATCTCGATCGGCGCGCGAACCTTGCGCAGGTTCGAGACCATCACGCGCTCGCCGGCGCCTTCGAGGATGGCGCGCTCGAGATCGTCGGCACGCCCCAGCCCGACGATCGCGTCGACCTCCGGCGCGTTCGCCAGGCGCGCCGGGTTCGCCTGCGCCAGGCATCCGGTCATCACCACCCGGGCCCGGGGATTGAGCCGCCGGGCGCGGCGCGCGAGCTTCAGGCTCTCGACGTCGGCGCGCTCGGTGACGGTGCAGGTGTTGATCACGTAGACATCGGCGGCGCGGTTGAACTCACCGCGCTCGGCGCCGCGCGCGAGCAGCCGCGCCTCGATAACCGCCGAGTCGTACTGGTTGACCTTGCATCCCAGCGTTGTGATCGCGAAGCGCACCCGGCCCTCCCCTACAGTGCCCGCTCGATAAAGCCGCCGCCCAGCACTTCGTCGCGGCGATAGAAGACGCAGGCCTGGCCGGGGCTGACGGCGGGCCCGGCGCCCTTGAAGCGCACTTCGGCGCGATCGGGAGCGATCATGGTGAGCGTCGCCGGGAGCGCCGGATGGCGGTAGCGGATTTTCGCCTCGATCGGAATCGGCGCGCCGGCGGCCGTCGCGGGCGAGATCAATCGAACGTCCGCCGCCACCAGGCCGCGCGAGGCGAGCGCTTCGCGCCGCGCCACGACCACTTCCGCGCTAGCCGCCTTGAGCTCGCGCACGTAGAGCGGCGCTCCGGCCGCGATGCCGAGGCCGCGGCGCTGCCCGACAGTGAAATGATGAACCCCGCGATGAGCGCCGAGCACGCGCCCCGAGTCGTCGACCACGCGGCCCGCGCGAGCTGCCGCCGGACCGCTCGCGCGCTCGACGAAGCGGGCGTAATCACCGTCGGGTACGAAGCAGATTTCCTGGCTCTCGGCCTTGTCCGCATTGCGCAGCCCGAGCCGGCGCGCATAATCGCGCACCTCGCTCTTGGTCATCGCGCCGAGCGGAAACAGCGTGCGCTCAAGCTCGGCCTGTCCGAGCGTGAAGAGGAAATAAGACTGGTCCTTGGCGGCATCACGTGCGCGCGCGAGGCCGAAATACCCGTCTTCGCCGCGCCCGACTCGCGCGTAATGGCCGGTCGCGACGAACTCCGCGCCAATCGCGCGCGCCCGCTGCCAGAGCCGATCGAACTTGATTTCGAGATTGCATCGCACGCACGGATTGGGCGTGCGGCCGGCGAGATATTCGGCGACGAAGTTGCCGATTACGCGGCGCGCGAAGTCGGCGCGCAGATCGACCACGTAGAAGGGAAAGTCCAGCCGCTCGGCCACCCGCCGCGCATCCTCGAAGTCGTCGTGCGAGCAGCAGGTCGAGCGCCGCGCGGCGCTACGACCCGCGGGCTGCGGCGCAAGCCGCATCGCGACCCCGACCACGTCGTAACCCTGCTCGCGCAGGAGCGCGGCGGCAACCGAGCTGTCGACCCCGCCCGACATCGCGACCAGCACTCGCGTGCTCATCACGGCGCTCCATCGGCGGCCGCCGGCTGGAGCGGCTCGGCGGCCGCGACCCGCCGCCAGACGGGTGGAATTATTTCGGCCGCACGGTCGATCTCGGCGCTAGTCGTGGACCATCCGAGGCTGATTCTGAGCGAGCTTCGCGCCGCCACTTCACTACGGCCCATCGCGAGCAAAACGTGCGAGGGTTCGACCGAGCCGGCGGCGCACGCCGAGCCCATCGAGACTTCGACGCCCTCGAGATCGAGCGCCAGCAGCAGGCTCTCGCCGAGCACGCCCGGGAAGGTGAGGTTGAGCGTGTTGGGAAGCCGCCCGCTAAGCGGGCCGTTGAGCGCCAGGCCGGGGACGTCGCCGAGCAGGCGGGCGAGCAATCGATCGGCGAGCGCGGCGACGCGCGCCGACTCGGCGTCGAGCGAGTTCACGAGCGTATCGGCGGCGACGCCCAGGCCCACCGCGCCCGGAAGATTCGGCGTGCCGGCCCGCAGGCCACGCTCCTGCGGACCGCCCAGGATGAGCGGCGCCAGCCGGGCCGGGTCGCCCACATAGAGCGCTCCGATTCCCGCCGGCGAGCCCAGCTTGTGTCCACTGAGCGTCATCAGATCGCAGCCGAGGGCCGCAACGGAAACCGGGATGCGCCCGAGCGCCTGGGCCGCGTCGATATGGAACAGCGCCCCGCAACTCCTGATTGCGGCGGCGAGCGGCGCGAGGTCCTGGATCGTGCCGGTCTCGGAATTGGCCAGCCCCAACGTGACCAGCGCGGTGTCGGAATCGAGCGCGTCGCGCGCAGAGTCGGCGGCGATGCGGCCGTCGCGATCAACGGGAAGCCTGACAATCACGAAACCGCGCTCCTGTAACGCGGCGAGCGGCTCGATTACCGAGGAATGCTCGACTGCCGTGCTGATAATCCTGTGGCGGGCCGGGTTGGCCATCGCAGTGCCGAAGATCGCGAGATTATTGGATTCAGTGCCGCCGCTGGTGAATATCACGCTGCGTGGGTCAGCATCGATCAACGCGGCGACGCGTTCGCGGGCCAGCTCGAGCGCGCGGCGGGCGCGCTGGCCCGCGTGATGAATCGACGCGGGATTGCCCGCGAATTCAGCGCGCTCGGCGCAGGCCTCGCGCACCGCGGGCCTGAGCGGCGCCGCGGCATTATGGTCGAGATAGATCCGCATCTTGGTTGGGATTCCGAAGGCAATAACTTAGCTTACCCTATCCGGCGGCAAAAGCGCGCGGGCTGGGGCCTCGGACGAAACGCCGGTCATCGCGGCTTGGTCGCGGCGCGCGGCGAGGTGGGCGGTGCGGAGCCGGGCGCCTGCTCTTCGAGGCAATCCTGGCGTTCCTCGATCTCCGTCATCCGGACCGTGAGCTCATTGAGCTTCTCGACCATCGCGTTCATCGCGCGCGCGACCGGGTCCGGGAGCCGCCCGTGTTCGAGCTCCATCACGTCATGGCGCGCGCTTTCGCCCTCGATCACCTTGCCGGGGATACCCACGATCGTCGAGTACGACGGCGCCGACGAGATTACCACCGCGCCCGCACCGATCCGGCTGCCGCGACCGATCCGCACCGGACCGATCACGGTCGCACCGGCGCTGATCAACACGTGATCCTCGATCGTCGGATGGCGCTTCTCCTTCTTATGGCTGGTGCCGCCGAGCGTCACGCCCTGGTAGATCAGCACGTCGTCGCCGAGCTCGGCGGTCTCGCCGATCACGACCCCCATGCCGTGGTCGATAAACAGGCGCCGCCCGAGCTGCGCGCCCGGATGAATCTCGATACCGGTCAAGAAGCGGCTGAGTTCGCTGACCATGCGTCCGAGCAGCTTCAGGCGATGCTCCCAGAGCCAATGCGCCAGCCGATGCTGCCAGATGGCATGGAGGCCCGGGTAAGTCAGGATGACTTCGAGCACCGTGCGGGCGGCCGGGTCGTGGCGGAAGACCGCGTCGATATCTTCACGAAAACGGCTCACGGTACCCATCGATGGTCCCGTTCAGGTCGTCCTGGACGGCGGTGTCGCCGCCGGCGCCGCCGCCGCTTCTCCAGCGCGGGCGCCGTTGCGGATGGCAAGCGGCCGGGTTCGCGGCCTGACGCCGTCCTTGTGGAGCTTGTATTCCACGGAATCGACCAGCGCCTGCCAGCTCGCCTCGATAACGTTACTCGAGACGCCGACGGTGCCCCAGTTGCGCTTGCCGTCATTCGACTCGATCAGCACGCGCACCCGCGAACCGGTGCCATGGCCGGTATCGAGCACGCGCACCTTGTAATCGACCAGCTGCATCGTTTCGAGCGATGGATAATACGGCACCAGCGAGCGGCGCAGCGCGGCGTCGAGCGCATGCACCGGGCCGTTGCCGATCGCGGAGTTGCGCGTGCGCTGGCCGTCGGGCCCCTCGATCACGACCACCGCTTCGCTGAACGGCGCCTGGTCTTCGTGCCACTTGTCGTCGAAGACGCGGAAGCTCACGAAGCGGAAGTACTCGCGCGTAAGCCCGAGCGCGTGGAGCATCACCAATTCGAAGGAGGCGTCGGCGCCGTCGAAGACGTAGCCCAGTCCCTCGAGCCGCTTGAGCTCGTCGAGCAGCAGGCCGATCTTTTCGTTGCTCGCTTCGACGTGCAGTCCGAACTCGCGAGCCTTGTAGAGGATGTTGGCGCGTCCCGACAGCTCCGAGAGCACGACGCGCCGGTTGTTGCCGACCAGCGCGGGCTCGATATGCTCGTAGGTGCGCGCGTTGCGCTGGATGCCGGAGACGTGAAGTCCGGCCTTGTGCGTGAAGGCGCTGCGGCCGACGTAGGGCTGGCGCGCGACCGGAGTCACGTTGGCCAGTTCGTAAACCAGCCGCGAGACATCCTCGAGCGACTTAAGGCGCTTCGGCGGCACGCATTGATAGCCGAGCTTGAGCTGCAGATTGGCGATAATCGATACCAGGTTGGCGTTGCCGCAGCGCTCGCCGAGCCCGTTGATCGTGCCCTGCACCTGCACCGCGCCCGCCTCGACCGCCGCGATCGTGTTGGCGACCGCGACCTCCGAGTCGTTATGGCAGTGGATTCCGAGCGCGCAGCCGACCGCCGCGCGCGCCGCCTTGACGCCGGCAGTGATTTCATGCGGCAGGCGCCCGCCGTTGGTATCGCACAGGGCGATCGAGTCGACCCCGGCGTCGTCGACCGCCTTCAGGCAGGCGAGCGCGAAGGCGGAATCCGCGGCGAGACCGTCGAAGAAGTGCTCGGCGTCGAAAATCACCTCGTCGAGATGGCGCTTCAGGTAGGCGATCGTGTCGTGGAGGATTTCGAGGTTGGCATCGGCCGAGATTCGAAGCGCCTCGCGCACGTGCAGGTCCCAGGTCTTGCCGACCACGGTCGCAACCGCCGTGTCGGCGCGCAGGATAAGCTGCAGGTTCTTGTCGGCCGAGGCGCGGACTCCGACGCGGCGGGTCGAGCCGAAAGCGGCGATCTTCGCATGGTGCAGCTTGACGCGCTTGATTTCCTTGAAGAAGGCGGCGTCGCGCTCGTTGGAGCCCGGCCACCCGCCCTCGATATAATCGATTCCGAGCTCGTCGAGCCGCTGGGCGATCGTGACCTTGTCCTCGACCGTGAGCGACACGTCCTCGGACTGGCATCCATCGCGCAGCGTGGTGTCGTAGATCCGAATCTTGCGCGCCAGCGCCATGTTCAGAAGGTCTCCGGACCGGCGGCGTTCTGATCGTCGCTGAGAAAGCCGTCGTGCAGGGCGCGCATCGCGAGCTCGCCATACTTGGCGTTGACCACCACCGAGAGCTTGATTTCAGAGGTCGCGATCATCTCGATATTCACCCGCTCGTCGGCCAGAATCTGGAACATCCGGGCGGCGACGCCGGCATGCGATCGCATCCCCACGCCGACCACCGAAACCTTGGCCACCTGCTCCTCGTAGCGCACGCCGCTCGCGCCAACCTCGCCGGCGAGGGTCCGCACGATGTCGAGCGCGCGGCGCAGATCGGCGCGTCCGACCGTGAAGGTCATGTCGGTGCGGCCGTCGGCGCTGGCATTCTGTATGATCATATCGACCACGATCCCGGCCTCGGCGATCGGCCCGAAGATTCGCGCCGCCAGACCGGGCCGGTCCTCGACACCGGTGATCGTGAGCTTGCTCTGATTCTGGTCGAGCGTGACGCCTGACACCAGCACGTTTTCCATCCTTCGATCCTCCTGCCCGACCCAAGTCCCCTCAAGGTCCTCCTTGAAGCTCGAGCGTACCACCAGCGGGACATTGTAGCGCCGCGCGAGCTCGACCGAGCGCAACTGAAGCACCTTCGCGCCGAGTCCCGCCATCTCCAGCATCTCGTCGTAGGAGACCCGTTTGAGCTTGCGCGCGTTGGGGCAGATATTCGGGTCGGCGGTGTAAACCCCGTCGACATCGGTATAGATTTCGCAGGCCGACGCCTTGAGCGCCGCCGCCATCGCCACCGCCGTCAGGTCGGAGGCGCCGCGGCCCAGCGTCGTGACATCGCCGTGCTCGTCGACGCCCTGGTAGCCCGCGATCACGACGATTTGATGGTCGCGCAACGCCTCGAGCACCCGCTCGCATTCGACCGCCCTGATTCGGGCCCGGCCGTGATTGGCGTCGGTGTGGACCGGCAACTGATGAGCCAGAAAGGAGACCGCCGGGCAGCCGATCGCGCCCAGGCGCATCGCGAGCAGGGCCGCCGAGACCTGCTCGCCGGTAGCGACGAGGACGTCGGCCTCGCGCGGGTCGGGCGTCTCGCAGAGTTCGCTGGCGAGCGCGAACAGGCGGTTGGTCTCGCCGGCCATCGCCGAGACCACGATCACCAGGTCGTCGCCCGCCGCGCGCGCCCGCGCCACGTGATCGGCCACCTTCTTGATCCGTTCGATCGAGCCGACTGACGTGCCGCCAAATTTCTTGACGACCAGAGCCATTTGACCTCAAAACCCGCCGGATGCGGGTTGAAACTTTAATTATGAGCGGAAGCCGGGGCCTAAACCAGAGCCCCCCGCACGGGCGGCGCAGCCCGATGCACGATGTTCCCGCTATCCGAAACGCGTCCTCAGTAGCTCGATCAGGTCCCGGTAGCGGCCGGTTTCGGCCGAGAGCTCAATCAGACGCGTATTGGCGCCGGCGTACCCGATATGGATCGAGAGGCAATCGAGCGTCGGGGCTTCGCGCAGCCGCTCGAACCATTCGACCGCCGCGACCCCTTCGGAGAAAAGATATTCGCGCAACCCAAGATCATCGAGACGCGCCTCCTCGAGCCGGTAGAGATCGATATGGTAGAGCGCGAGGCGGCCGCGATGCTCCTGGATCATCGTGAAGCTGGGACTCAGGATCTTCGCCTCGTCGAGACTCAGTCCGCGCGCCAGGCCCTTGACGAAGCAGGTCTTGCCGGCCCCCAGATCGCCCACCAGTCCAAGCAGCTCACCGCCCGTAAGCAGGGAGGCCAAGCGGCGGCCCCAGGCCTTGGTCTCGCGCGCCGACCGGCTTTCGATCGCAAATCGCAGCATGGTTGGAACGGCGAAGCGCCGTACGGAATTGGATTATAGCGCAGAAATCAGGCGCGCAGCGCGGCCAGCGCGCCGGGAAGCTCGTCGATCACATCGCCGGCCAGGTATCCTACCGGGCCGCGGCGGGCCGCCAATCGATCGGCGGCGAAGCCATGGAGAAAGACGCCGAGCTTGAGTGCGTCGAGCGGATCGAAGCCCTGCCCCATCAGCGCCCCCAGCATCCCCGACAAGGCGTCGCCCATCCCGGCGGTCGCCATCCCGGGATTGCCGCTCGAATTAACGCATAGCTCGCCGCGCGGCCCCGCAATTACCGAGCGATTCCCCTTGAGCAGCACATGAGCGCCGGTCAGACGAGCCAGCCGGAGCGCACCGGAGATTCGATCCGCATTCACCTCGGCGGTCGTTCCCCCAAGCAGGCGCGCCATCTCGCCCGGATGAGGCGTCAGGATCATCGGCCGCAAGGAGCGTTTGAGGCGCGCGGGCTCGAGCTGCGCGAGCAGGTTCAATCCGTCGGCATCGAGCACCAGCGGCTGCGAAGATGAGCCCGGATTGTCGATCAGCCAGGCTACCAACTCGCGAGTGCCGTGACTCACGCCGATTCCGGGGCCGACCACCAGCGCAGTCATCCCGGATGCGAGCGCGGCGAGCCGATCGATCGTGCGCGCGCCGTCGAAATGGCCGTTCAAGTCGGGCATCGGCTCGGTCATCAGCTCCGCCTGCCCGGCCGCGACAATCGCCGCCACCGATTCGGGAATCGCCGCGGTAACCAGCCCCGCCCCCATCCTGAGCGCGCCGCGCGAGGCCAACAGAGCGGCGCCGGCCTTGCCGCGGCTGCCCGCGATGATCAACGGATGGCCGTAAGTGCCCTTGTGGGTATTGGCGATGCGCGGTCTCGCCAGCGGCGCGACCTCGGCGGCCTCGAGATAGCATCCCGTGGCGCCCAGCTCCTCGAGCGCGGCCGGCGCGAAGCCGATATCGGCAACCTCCAGCGCGCCGCAGTACGCGGCTCCCGGATATGAAACATGGCCGAACTTGGCGGCGCCGAACGTGACCGTCAGGTCGGCTTCCACCGCCTCACCCATGATCGCGCCGGTGTCGGCGTTCAC
>JBGPMT010000048.1:0-13159 GCA_041487135.1 Binataceae bacterium (SeqCode)
GGGGGGGGGCCGCGATCGGGACGGCGAACCGTTCAGATCTGAAAGCTGATCGCGCCCTTGCGCCGCTCGGTCAGGGTCTGCAGCGTGGTGCGCGAGAGAATCGCGACCAGCGCCTCGCGCACTTCGCGCCACATCTCGCGGATCGAGCAGGATTCATCGCGCCGGCAAATCGCGCTCGCGCCCTCGACCAGGCAATCCACCGGCGCGTAGTCGCCCTCGATCGCCTGCACGACCTCGGCGGCCGTGATTCGCGCTGGCGGACGGGCGAGCATGTAGCCCCCGCTGGGACCCTTCTGGCTGAGCAGGATTCCGGCGCGCTTGAGTTCGACCAGCAGCCGGCGCAGATAATTTTCCGGGATTCGCTGCACCTCCGCGATCTCCTCGACGCGCAGCGGGGTTGAGGCGGGATAATGCTCGGCGAGCATGATCAGCGCCCGTAACGAATAGTCGACACCGACACCGAATTTCATGGGTTTGGCGGACCAGTTCTAGCACACTGGTCCAAAGCCGAAGAATAGCCGGATTAGCCGTCGCGCATCGGCATCGGAAGGATCATCGCCGGCGATCTATCATCCTGCGACGCTTCCTGACGCGCTCCCCGGAACCGCGGTTAGCGCTTGGCCAGGCCGGCCTCAAGACGATTCAGCGCGTCGGCGGTCGCGTGCGCGGCCGCGACTACCTCGAGTTGCGCGCGGATCCGGTTGCCGAGCTGTTTACGGAACACCGGCTTGGCAAGGAAATCGGCCACGCCCAGGCTCATACCCTCGGATCGCGCGTTAAGATCGTCGCGTGCGGTAACCATGATCACCGGTATCTCGGCGGTCGCCGGATCCTTCTTGAGCTCGCGCATCACCGCGAAGCCGTCCATATCTGGCATCATGAGGTCGAGCAGGATCACGTCGACGCTATGCTCGGCGAGCAGTCTCAGACCCTCGGCACCGGAAATCGCCTCGAGCGGGACGAAACCCTCGCGTTTGAGGTAGTGCGAAAGAATTCTGACCGTATCGGGGTCGTCGTCGATCACCATGATCTGCGCTACCTTCTCGGCGTCGTCCATAACTGTCTTACCTCGGATTCCGCTGATTTGTCGGACTCGGACGGCGCTATCACGCCACAGCGCCTTAGCTTCGCCGCGAACGTCGTGCGTTTCAGTCCGAGCAGTCGCGCGGCGGCCTGCTTGTTGCCGCCGGTCTGTTTGAGGGCCTGATTGATCAGCCGCCCCTCGAGTTTTCTGACCAGCGCGTTGAGGTTGAGCCCCTGGTCGTCGAGGGTCGTCGGTATCTCGTCGGCGGGGCTCGTCGCCCGGGCGACGTTCGGCGGCAGGAGCGAGGCCTCGATGGTCTTGCCGTCGCACATAATCACCATCCGCTCGACCAGGTTTTCGAGTTCGCGGACGTTACCCGGCCAATCGTAGGACCATAGCTGCACCATCGCTTCGTCGCTGACGCTCAGCGGCCGCAGGTCGGTGACGCGCTGCCGGCGGGTTCGCGCGAGAAAGTGTTCGACCAGAATCGGTATATCGGAGCGTCGCTCGCGCAGCGGCGGAATCAGGATCGGCACC
Organism: Binataceae bacterium (SeqCode); assembly: GCA_041487135.1. Lineage (GTDB taxonomy): Bacteria > Desulfobacterota > Binatia > Binatales > Binataceae > JAJPIG01. The sequence goes on from JBGPMT010000048.1 coordinate 1,562, forward strand.
ACCTGGAGTCGATAGAAGAGATCTTCGCGAAAAGCGTTGCGCGCGATCATCACGGTCAGGTCCGCATTGCTGGCCGCAATCACCCGGACGTCGACTTTTGCACCGCGGTCCGAACCCACCGGCCGCACCATGCCGTCCTCGAGCACGCGCAGCAGCTTGGCCTGCAACGCCGGCGGCAGCTCACTAATCTCGTCGAGAAAGATCGTGCCTCCCTCGGCGCTCGTGAACAGGCCCGCGCGGGTCGTGGCCGCGCCGGTAAAGGCGCCGCGCTGATGGCCGAACATTTCGGATTCCAGCAGATCGTGGGGAATCGCTGCACAATTGACTGCCACGAAGGGTCGCTCGCGCCGCGGCGAGGCCTCGTGAATCAATTGCGCGACGATCTCTTTTCCGGTGCCGCTTTCACCGGTGATCAGAACCGTGACGTCCCGTTGCCCGACGCGCTCGATCAGCGCGCGCAGCTTGCGAATCGTCGGATGCTCGCCGATGAGCGCACTCTCAACCGCGCCAGACGACCCATCGGCCAATCTCGCCTCAACTGCCATTTAAGGGTCCCCCATTACCCCGCAGCAACTATCTTGCACGACTATAACACTCCTAACAAGCGATAATCGGACTAAGGTGGCTAGTTTAAGAAAGTCCCAGAGCGCTTGGGACGGACTCAGGTCGTGCCGATATCCCGGCGATAAACAGCCGCCTGGCCAGGGCCCTCGGCGACCGACACCTCCATCGCGATTACTCCGCTCAGGGCCTGGCGGCCGACGAGCGCGGCATGGAGCTGGTTCCAGATATAACGCGCGAGCTCCTCAGCCGAAGTATGGACGATCGGCAGCAGGCAGACATCCGCGGCCGGCAGCACGAATTCGTCGCGTTCGTAGCGGACAGCTATAGCGCCGCCCCGGGATTCAATCTGGAGGCAATCGCTGTCGGCCGGAATCAGGGTGCGCTCATCCAGCCGATCGACGATCTCCTTGGTTAGCTGTTTGACTACGCCGAAGTCGAGCACGTAGCCGGTGCCCATCAGCCGTCCCTCGACCGTCACGCCGACCTGATAATTATGGCCGTGCAGGGGCTCGCGAAACCCCGGGTAGGCGATGAAGTGGGCGGCGGAGAACTTGAGATTCTCCTTGGCCACGTGAATCGAAAATCCGGACGGCATCCGAAAATCCCCTAGTCGAGCTTTGCCCCGGCCAACAGGCGGGTCAAGCTCGCATGGGGTTCGGCGGCGAAATTGCGCCGATAATAATCCTCGTCGATCGAGGTGGCCTGAAGGAAGCGCGCCCGTTCTTCGCTCGCGACGGCGCGGATAATCTCACTCAGCCGGCGCCTCCACCATCCGTCGCCGTCCGCTTCGCCCAGCAAATCGCCGACGCCGGTGCCATGGAACCCGCCGAGCGCGCACTCGACGAAGTAACCGAGCTGCCCCTCGCGATCGAGCGCCAGCGTCGGCACCTCGAGTGCCTCGGCGATCGTGAGCAGCCGCTCCATCCCGGTTTCGCTGCGCCGCGATCTCACCGCCGGGTCGCCGCTGCCCTCAAAGCCCGAACCGATCGCCACGATCGCAATACTTCCATCCTCGAGCGGCAGCGGATGGAAAATGTATCCGGGCGACGTATAACCGAGCTCCGCGCAGAGCGCCGTGCGGTAGGCGAGCAGATCGAAGCCGCAGCGCTCGGCGATGAGATAGAGGAAATCGCCCAACGGCAGGCCGGCCGCTTCGGCGCGGCCGATCAGCGCCACGAATCTGTCAGGGTCGTACTCCTCGCGCCGCGCGATGAGCGGCGCCGATGAGACGTCGAACTCCAGGCCCAGCGCGCCGATGCCTTCGACCGCGCTGGACTTCACCCCGATATGGCCGCGAATCGGCCGCGTGCGATCGATCGGCTCCAGGTCCATCGCGAGGTAATCCCCATGGCTCGAGGGCTTGGCGAGCCCGCGCCGCGCGTTTTCCAGAATGACCGGGAAGGCCTTGCGCGCGATCAGGCGGCTGTTGACCGCCCGTGCGCCGCGGCGCGCCGCCAAAAGCCCATAGCCGCTCAGCAGCGACCCATAGCCGATCACGATGAGCCGCTGGTTGACTCTCGAATGCGTCAAGTGTTGGAGCCTTTCGAAGCGCGAGCAATATGGTAGCGGCATGGCGCGATGCTGTTAAACCCTCAGCAGCACGCCGCGGGCGGAAATCCCGGTGCTGGCGCTGATCGCCGCCATGTAGAGCCCGAGTTGCGCGCGATATTCCGCGAGCCGGGGGCTTAAATCCGCGTCGGTCTTGAAGTCGATAACGATCCAGCAGGGCGCCGCTGGCTCGTGCTCGTCCAGAAAGGCCAGATCGGCGACCCCTTCGACCATCGTGCCGTCCGTCAGTGTTCCCACGATCGCGCACTCGCGGCGGCATTCGCGAGCGGCAAACGCGCGCGCGATTAGCGGCGCCGCCATCGCGTTGACGACCGCCTCGGCCGCCGCGGCGACCTCTGCGGGGGGCGCGCCAAGAATCCGCCCCTGCAGCTCCGCGGCCTCCCGAATCGCCTCCGGGCGGGCGCCGGACTCGACGCGCAGCATGGTCGCATGGACCAGCGTGCCGAAGCGCTTGCCGCCCGGCCGCTCGACGGAACGCGGCATCTCGACGATCTCTATTTCAGCGGCCGGCAGAGGCGAAGTCGCGGTGGCCGCGAGTTCAGTCGCCGTGGCGACGCGATAGGCCGGGCGCGTCGCGTTTTCCAGCATCGTCGTGCGCCGCGCGCGCCAGGCCTCGTAACGCTGATTGCCTTCTGCCGCCACGCCCCCGCCCTCGTCGGCCTCCAGCAGCTTCGATTGCCTGAGCCCCATCGCCTCCTGCACGTTGAGCACCAGCTTGCGGCAGTCCCACCATACGACCTGATGTTCGCCGCGCTGTGCGCGATGGAGCCCCGGAGCGACCGATTTCGCACGGCCCGGAGTCCGCGGCGCCGGCGGGCGGACCACCACGCTGTCGTCACCGAACTCGGGGCATCCCGGCGGCTGGCGCGAGAGCGGCGCGCGTCGATTCGCGGGTTCCGGATAGATCCCCGGATTCAGCCGCGCGAGCCATCCGTCATGCGGCTCGTCGCCGACCGCCGGTACGACCAGCAGGTCGCGGGCGCGCGTCGCCGCGACGTAGAGCAGCCGCACGGTCTCCTCCTGGTCGCGCCCGAGCTCCTCCTGCGCATGTTCGGCCAATTCGGCCGGGGCGCAGCCGGCCAGCCTGAGCGCGCACAGGCGCCGCGCCGGATCGACGAAGCGATGAGCTTCGCCGGCGGTTTCATTGCAGGTGATATCGGCCAGGATGACGACCGGGAACTCCAGCCCCTTGGCGCGATGCACCGACATGATGCGGACGCCCTCGGTGCCTTCCTCGACCACCGGCACCTCGCTCGCCTCGTCACGCTCGGCGCGCAACTCGAGCTGGTCGACGAAGCCGCGAAAGGAGGTTGCGCCGCTGCGTCCCTCGTAGCGCCGCGCCATATCCATCACGCGCATCAGGTTGGCCAGCGCCTGCTCGCCGGTCGGCCAGATCGCGATTCCCGCATGGGCCCGCGTGCGCGCGAGGAGCTGCCCGATGGTGTCGGCGATCGGGCGCCGATTGCGGCCGCGGTGCAGCTCCCTGAGCACCGTGAGCGCCTCGGTGACTTCCCTGAGATGCGCGGGGAGATCGTCGGGAACCCTGCGAAATGGATGGGCCGCGCCGCCGGCGAGCGTCCGAAATTCCAGCAGCGCATCGTCGCCCAGCGCGAAGAACGGACCGCGCAGGGTCGCGAACACCAGCAACTCGTCGTCGGGGCGTTCGATCGCGCCGAGCGCATTGCGAATCGCCTCGACCTCCTCGCGCTCGTTGAAAGAGGTTCCGCGCACCACCACGTGCTGGATGTGGCGCGCTTCCAGGGCCCGCATGTAGGCGCGGGTCACGTCGCGTCCATAGGCGGTGAAGCGGCGGAACAGGATACAGATGTGGGCCGGCTTGAGGGCGGCGCGGCGCTCGGGCTCGTCGCGGGTGGTCACGGTCCAGCCGCTCTGGTCGATCAGCCATTTGACGTAGGCCGCGATCGCATCGGGCAGCGACTCATCGATGGCGCGCTTGGTGACGAAGCCGCGTTCGTTGTAAGGCGCGGGGACCGGCAGCGCTGCGATCGGCGGCTGGCTCTCGCAAGCCGGGCGAAAAGGCGTAAGCGGCGCGTACTTCGGTTGGCTATCCGTGTCGATCTCCATCTGCGGCGCGAAAACCGCGTTGATCATCGCTTGCAGGCCGGGCGTGGCGCGAAAGCTGACGGTCAGATATTCGAGCGCCGCGCCGCGCTCGACCAGGGCCCGCTTTATGGTCTGATAGAGGGCGACATCGGCGCGCCGGAATCGATAGATCGACTGTTTCGGGTCGCCGACGATAAACAGCTTGCCGGGCACCGGCTGCACGCGCGTCCAATCGGTCTCCGACGGGTGGTCAGCCGAGAGCAGCAGCAGAATTTCGGCCTGCAGCGGATCGGTGTCCTGAAACTCGTCGACGAAAATGAAATCGAAACGCTGCTGGAGCTCGGCGCGGACCTCGGCGTTGTCGCGCACCAGGTTGCGGGTCATCAGCAGCAGGTCGAGGAAGTCGAGCAGGCCGGCGTTGCGTTTGAGCACTTCGTAGTGGCCGGTGACCGGCCATAACTCATCGCGCAGCAGCGGCGCCAGGCTCGCGCCCGCCTCAGCGCGGAAGCGGAGCAGATGTTCAAGCAGCGCCTCGCGGCGCGCGATCGCCTCGGCGCGCGGAATCGCGCCGAACCCATCGCCCCAGCCGCGCCAACCCCATCGGCGCCCGCGCGGCAGGGCGGTGAGAATCGCCTCCAGCGCGTCGTGATCGCGTCCGGCGACCGCTTCGAGGCGCAGCGCGTCGGCGACCTGCTGCCAGATTTCGTCGATCGACTTGCGCAGCCAATCGTCGGGATTGACACCGTTGGTCAACGCGCCGAGCGCCCGTACCTCATCGATCAGCGCATCGATCTCGCGGTTTCGCTCGAACGCCGTATGGCGCCATGGAGAATCGAAATCGCGCCACTTGAGAAGCTCCGCGGCGGCGCGCCGCGCCACCTCGCGCGGCCCGTCACCGTCTTCCGACGCGCGCCGGCGCAGCAGCCGGCGCATCCCCTCGCCCGGCGCGGCGAGCATCCCCTGGAACCAGCGATCGAAGGCGGCTTCCAGCAGCTCGCCGGCGGTCTCCTCGGGCGCCATCTCGAACAGCGGGTCGACGCGCGCCTCGATCGGCCGTTCGCGCAGGAGTTCGGCGCAGAACGCATGAATCGTCCCGATCCGCGCCTCTTCGAGCTGGCGCAGCGCGTCGGTGAGATAGTCGCGCTGGCGGTCGAGCGCCGCGGCCGAACGGGCTTTCTCGATCTCCGAGCGCAAGCGGAGCTTCAGCTCGCCGGCCGCTTTTTCGGTGAAGGTCACCGCCACCATCCGGTTGAGCGGTGCGCGGCCCGACTCGATCGCCGCGACTATCCGGTTCACGAGCGCGGTCGTTTTGCCGGTGCCGGCGGCCGCCTCGATAATCAGAGTGGTGTCGAGGTCGGAGCGGATTCGATCGCGAACCCGTTGATCGGCGAGCACTGTCATCGCATCTCGCGCATCCGCCTGAGATCGGCGGTCCGCGCCGCCGGCTTGCGTGCGGCGCGCTGCTCCTCGTACGGGCCGCATACCGGCCGATAGTCGCAGAAGCGGCATTCATCGGCGCCCGGCATAGCCGGGATAAAGCCCTCTTCCAGCGCCCGGCCGACCGTCGCGATAACCTCGCCGATCGCGCCGCGGGCCGCTTCGTCGACCGCGACCACACGCTCCTCGTAGCTGCCGGTTGCCGTGCAGTAATAGAGGCGGCCCGCTTCGACCGGGGAACCGAGAAGTTGCTCCGCGGCGAGCGCATAGAGGATCGGCTGCAAGACCTTGCCGCCGCCGACCACGACGCCGCGCTCGGCCCGGACGCGACCGGTCTTGTGGTCGGTGACTCGCAATCCGCCCGCGGCCCGGCGCTCGACGAGGTCGATCGAGCCGCGCAGCTTGAGCCCCCCGGCGATTTCGACCGGCTCGACGCGGCTCGCCGGATCGGCCTGCGCACGGTCGACGAGCCCGAAAGCCAGCTCGAAGCGGTCGGGCAGCCATGCCTCGCGGCTTTCGACCATCCGGCGCAGCCACTCGCGAAGGTCGGCGCCGATCGAATCGATCCCGTCGCGCCATACGCGATCGATCGCTGGTGCGAGACGGTCGCGGTACTCCTCGGCCACGCCCTTGATCGCAAGGTCGAGCAGCGCCAGCGCCGCGGCGTGATTCGCCGCCGTGACCGGAATCAAACTGGCGCTCCTGAGCTCGGTCAGAAACGCGAACTGGATTTCATGAAAGAGGGCGCCGCGGGTGAGCGGGTCGATAATCTCGATCGGCTCGGCCTCTTGACGCGGCTGCAATCGATGGATCGCCTGGAGGAAAAATCGATATGGGCAGGCGGCGAAGTTCTGCAGTGCGGTCGGCGAGTAGCTGCGCGCGGCGAACCGATGACGCTGCAAGGCGGCGCGTGCGCCGGCCGAGGGATCGACCAGGCCGTCGGCGGACGTCCAGCGCCGGAGCCAGCGCCGGGCGCGGCTGCGGAGCGCGCGGGCCAGATGGGGATTGGCATTGAGCAGGTAATGGGCGGCGCCTTGCCCGGTCTCCTTGTCCGGCACCCCCTCCAGCGTCGCCAGGTCATATTCGGCCTCATCGATAGCGTCGGCGGGATCGGCCGGCGCGGGCCATCCCAGACGCGGGCTGCGGTCGGCGGTGGCGCGGCGCGAGAGTTCATCGAAGCCCGGCAGGCGGCCCTCGGCGGCGCGCATGATTTCAAGCGCATAGAACGACGGAACCCGCGGTCGGCCCTGGGCGAGATCGAAGCGGGGAAAGGTGAAGATCGCGCGCCGGGTCGCGGCCCCTGCCGCCAGGCGCAGCGCGAGCCGCTCCTGGGCGGCGCGCTCGGCCTGCTTCAGCAGATATTCGGGATGGGCGTGCGGGTCAGAGGCTTCCAGCCGGCTTCGCACCGCATCGGGCAGGATCGGATCCTCCGTCAGCTTCTTCGGAAAGACCCGCTCGGTCAAACCGGGGACGATCACGACGTCGAACTCGAGCCCGCGCGCCTGGGAAGTTGGCGCGACGAAGACCGCGCCATAGCGGCGCCGCGCGGGCGGGCGCTCGAGCTTGCCGATCCGATCGGCCAGGACCAAGCGGACTTCATCGAGGCTGACCGGCCCAATCGGGCCCATCGGCTCCAACTCGGCCAGCGCCGCGAGCACCGGCATGGCGTCGCGGATCGCGATCGCGGCCAGGTCCCGCAGACGCCCGAGCCATTCAGACCAGGTCGCGTCGATTGGCAGCGCGCCCAGTGCCTCGATGATCGGAAGCGCGTATTCGCGGAGATGAGAGAGGTCGAGGATTTGGCGATCCAGCGATAGCGCCCGCGCGTCTTCGTCGGCGAGTTCGCGTCGCCTGAGCGCGAGCTCCGCCGCGAGCCCATCGAGCCTTCGCAGCCATCGATCGCGCCCGCCGACGACCGCGGCCTCGACCAGCAGCCGTTCCCATCGCCAGGGCGCCACCAGCGAGCCCTCGACGATCGGCACCGGATCGCGCTCGATCGGCTCAGCCTCCGGTTGCTCCGGTTCGAGTTCCAGGTCCGATCCGAGGGCCGCGGCCCCGAGCTCGGTCTGCGGCGCGACGAACCGCGCATCGTCGTCATCCGGGGCCGGCGAATGCGGATTGCGGTACGGCACCTGCGCGAGCGACAGATATTCGGCGAAGCGGCGCGCGGAAAGGCTCTCGGCGGCGCAAGCCAGGAGCGCCAGCAGCGCGCGTCCGCCCGGCTCGGGCAGTGAGGTGCCGCGCGCGAAGTAGGCGGGCAGGCCGGCGCGGTCGAGCGCTTCCTTCAGGTACGGCGAATAACGGCCCGGAGCATGCAACAGCACTGCGATTCGATCCAGCGCCAGGCCCCGATAAGCTTCGGCCTGGATCAGCCGAGCGATTTCGACGCACTCCTGCATCTCGCCGGCCGCCGAGCGCACCACGACGCTCTGATCGAGCTCGCTTTCGGCGGGCGAGGTTTCGGCAAACAGATGGTTCTGAAGGCGCTCCAGCGCAGAGTCCGTGGAGGCAGTATCAGCGGAGGCGGCAGCCTCGGCTTTGGCCGCAAGCGCATCCTCGAGCAGCGTCAATGTCCATCGATCGCCCTCGGCCACCGTGGCGAGAATCCGTGGCGCGCGGGCCGCCAGCGCGCGCACGAACTCGCGCTCGGCGCTGGTGCGGATCGCGAGGTCGAACAGGAGAATTGGCAGGCCGATGAAGCGCGGCGGCGGCGGCGTCGCCGCCGCCGCGGCGATCGCGAGTTCGATTATCGCGGACCGGTCGGCGAGCCCCGCGGCGTCTAGCTCGGCGGCATAAGTCGCGAGCAGGTTGGCGATCGTCGCTTCGCGCGCCTCGCGCCCTCGAAGCGCTGCCGGATCGATGCCGTTTAGACGCAGCTCGCCGAGCGTCGCGGCGAGTGCGCCCGGGAAACCCGGTCGCGTCGCCACCGGCTCGAAGTACGAAAGCTCGCCGGCCCGGGCGAGCCGGTAGATGGTCCGCGCGGCGACTGCCTCGACCGCGAGGCCGTCGGCAGGCACCAGCCCGCGCTCGGCCAGCGCCTCGGCCGCCACCAGCCCAATCAGGCGATTGAAAGTCATCCGATGGATTCCGAACAAGGCGCCCCGGCGTGCGGCGAAAGCGCGGACGAGATCGTCCGCCGCCTCCCGGGCCTGCGTCACGATGATGGCTTCGGTCCCGGGCGCAAGTGCGTCGAGCCATGCGCACGCGGCCGCGATGCGGTCGTGAACGCGTGGCGCGATCACGATCCTCGGGCGATTCGCGAGAGTTTCGGGCTCCATCGGGGAAGGCGTCCCGGCGACGCCTCAGCTATCGTTCGCTGCGCCGGCCTGCATCTCAAGAGCGGCCTGGCTGTTCTGTCAACAGTAGCCGGAAAGAGTCGGATTTGGCCCGCTTCGACGGCGGCCCGCGCAGGTCTGCCCGGCGCGCTATTTGATGAGCAGGACGCGATCGCCGACGCGCACGCGCCCCGGCTGCTCGACTGCCGCGTAGGCACCCACCAAGGCGCTATGCTTGGCTGCGGCGGTGCGCAGCACGGCAAGATCGCGCGGCAGGTCGCCCTGATCATGCGTGGTCATCACGCAACGGACCACCGGGGCAGTCACCGCGATCGCGGCCTCGCCGATCCTGAGTGTGCCCGCGAGCCAATCGTCCTCGATAAAGTGGTCGGCGTTCGATCCCGTATCGACCAGGATATTGGGGCGGAAGCGGCGCACGTCGAAACGCGACGCACGGTTGAGATTGCCGAGATGCGCGAGCGTGCCGGTGGCTAGGATATGGAGCTGGGCGGCGTCGAAGAACGTCCCCTTCGGCATTCCCCAGTTATCCGGGCCGGCATCGATTGGATGGTATTTCTGGAGCACAGGCATCATCTGCTCGAACGGCACATCGCCGAAAACCATCTCGGGATCGAATGAGGCCCGCAGCGATTGATCAGCTTCGGCGCGTGCTATGCCGACCTTGCGGCCGAAGGCTGCCGACAGGAGCTCCGGGGCCTCCGGTGCGTCGGCCGCGATCTTCCGGCCGCCGGGAAGCGTGATCGCCGGCGTCGTGGATTCGGACTCGTACGCGGCCCGGAACTCGAACGTCTGGCGCCATTTCTTGGCGCTCACGATCCGGCCGTTGACCACCTCGCGCAGCGCCCAGGCCCGGTCACCGATTACGCCGCCCGGTCCAATCGTCAACTCGCGCAGCGTTTCGCCGAGCATCGATTTGACCGGATAGCGGAACAGCGCCCCGACCGTACCGACCTGCTGCTCACCCATCGGATTTGTCCTATGTCACGAGCGCGGCCGGATCATACGTGGGCCGCGGTTGGAGTCGCGCTGGGTTCGGCCGTCTTCGAGGGGGACGGCGCCGCGCTTGGAGCGGGCGTCGGCGTCGCCGAGGGCGACGGCGCGGAGGTCGTGGGCGCGGCGGCCGTGGGCGAGGCCGCCGGTGAGGGCGGCACGTAGACAGTCGGGATCGCGGTCGGCACCGCCTGGCCGACAGGACTCTCCGCCGGGGTCGGCGTCAGCAGCGCGGTGCCCACGCCATGCTCATAGACCAGCTCACCCCCCAGGTAGCCCTGGTAGCCGAGCAGGCCGGCGGCGATGATCGCAGCCAGCAGGTAGATCCCGCGCCAGGCCGCGATGAAGCCGAACGACTCAACCCCGATGCGCCACAGCGCAAGGATCGCGAAAACCCACAGCAGCCAATCACCCAGCTGCGCGTGATCGTGGAGCAGTTCCTTGGCCTCGCCGGTCACCAGGTTGTGCACCCGATGAGCCTCCCATCCGCCGGTCTTCCATGAGGCGGCGGCGGCGGTCGCGCCTAATATCATCAGGGTCAGCGCCATGAAACGAATCCATCGGAAACGCGGCAGGAGGCTGCCGATCAGGTCCGTCAGGATGCCGATCAGCAGCAGGGCGACAGTGAAATGGTCGGCTATCGGATGGATGTGCCAAGTCTGAATAGTTTCGATAATCGAATTCATCGTCGGGTTCCCGTTTCACTCCTGTTGCGGGCTCGTCGGTCGATTGCGATCCGGGCGCGAACCGGTGCCTAGTGATGCTTCACCGGCGTCGGTTTCGGATGCGCACGCATCATCTCCCACGGCGTGGGATGCGACTGCGGGGTCGGGTTCATTCGCTCGCGGTGCTCGCGCTCCCTCTCTTCTTCATGCCGATCTCGATGGGAAGGGCCTTTGGCCTTATACTCCTCCATCCCGTCGTGCAGCTCGTCCATGGCTTCGCCGATCAGATCGACGGCGCGGCGCTTGTGGCCGTAGAAGCGGCCTTCCGCCTCCTTGACTAGAATCCACTGCGCATCATGCAGCTCACGCATCGCCTCGTGCATATAGGCGAATTCGCTCGGATCGCCGGGTGCGGCAGTGACGCGATACTTTCTGCGCGGCGTCATTCCCGAGGTCCCGTCGTTGACCGGGGCCGGTCCCTTCTTGCGAAATTCCCTCACCGCCGCCTGCAACTCGTGAAAGGCCTGGTCGATCAGCCCCATCGCGCGTTGCTTATGGCCGTAAAAGTGAACGCCCGCGTGGCTCTTGAGAATGGCGTTGGCATGCTCCAGATGCTGCTCGGCGCTGAACATGAACTGGAATTCGCCCGCGATCGGCCCGCCCTGCGCATAGGCCCGTATGACTATCATAACCGACGCGCCGGCGACCGTTAGAAAGAGCGCGGTAAGAGTGCTCGCGATTGATTTTTTCATCCCGATATTCCCTCTAATTGGAAAGCCGCCCCTGCAGGGTCCACTAGAAATACTACGCTCCGTTTCTCCGGCCAATTCCTTTTTTACCGGCTGGATAAAGGGCGGTAGCGCAAGCGCCGCTCAGCGGGTCGGCCGCGGGGAGGCGATAATCGCGATCGACGGGGTGGCGGCAGGCGGTCCGCCACCCGAGATCGGAGCCGCTGGCGCCGTCATCGTGGGTGTCGGCGCATAGATGGTGGTGGGCGTCGAATGGCTCGCAAC
>JBGPMT010000049.1:0-13051 GCA_041487135.1 Binataceae bacterium (SeqCode)
CAGCTAAGGGGTCAGGGCGGCACCACGATCGCTTCGTTGGGCAGGAAGCTCTCGAGGATCGCGAGCCGATCTTTCATCCGCCAGCGTCCGCCGGTGGCGACCAGCCGGTCCTCGAGTATGCAGGCCATATGCAGGTTGGTGCGGCCCTCGGCGTCGGTATGATAGACGAGCAGGTTCGATTTCGCGCTCGCCGTCTCCGCGCCCTGAAATTCCACCATCACGTTCGAGAGCATCCGCATCTCGCGGAAGGGCTCGTAATGCCAATGGTCGACGATCAACTTCATGCGGTAGATGAGGCGGCGCTTGTCGTCGTCGATCACGTGCACCGGCAGGCGCCGTTCGTAGTTGTCGCGCGGGATCAGCCGGTAGCTGCCGTCGTCGGTGAATTCGTCGACGAAGCCCTGGATATCGAAGTCGTCGAGCATCCGGCAGAGCCGGTAGAGGTAGGCGACCACCGCTTCCTTCTTGAGCGCATAGTCGTGGTCGACGCAAAGCGCTGCCGCCGCGGTCGTCATCGTCTCTCCTCCCATGGCCGCCTCCCGCGCGCTCAGGCGGTCATCGCCTCGACCCAGCCCTCGTAAAAGCCGCGCAGCGAAACTTCCTCGGTCAGGTCGCCCTCGCTGGCGTGCAGGTCGCCACGCAGCAGGATGGTCTTGGTGTAGCGGGCCGGCGCGCCGGCCTGCGCCGCCTCCATCACCAGCTTGTCGTCGAGCGACGCGACGCCGGCGATTCCGAACTGCGCGCTGACGACCAGCGCGCGATGGCGTTTGATCTCCTCCGACTCGCCCCTGAGCGCGAGATTATAGGTGATCACGTCGACCGCCTCGGGGCCGCGCGGCACCACCTGGCGCACGGTCAGGATGTCCTCGATCTGCAGCAGCATCGTGTTCGGGAAGATATCCGAAACGTAATTCCATCCGTCGGTGCGGCTCAGGCAGGCGGTGAGCGGCAGGTCCCTGGCCGGATCGTACTCGGCCGCCTTGGTCAGAGGCCATTGCAGGAAGCCGTGGCCGTGGACGAACTTCGCGCTCTTGCCGGCGCCCGGGCGGTACGCGTAGCTGTTGCGGTCGAGCATGATCGGCATATGCAGCAGGCCCGGATGGTAGCCGTCGATGGTGTTCTCGACGAACAGCTTCCAGTTGGATTTCACGTGATAGCGCTGGAAGCCGAGGAACTCGACCTCGCCGCCATGCATGATCTCGCGCGCATAGGGTGCGAATCCGCCGAGATAGTTTTCGAGCGGCATGATCTCCGGGTCGTACGAGGCGTAGATCAGGCCGGCAAACCGTTCGACGCGCGCCAGCTCCGGCATCGAGTAGTTCTCTTTGACGAAGGAGGGGCCATACCCTTGCGCGAGCGGCACGCCGATCAGCCGCCCGTCGAGCGAGTAGGTCCACTGATGATACATGCATTTGAAGGCCTGCGCGTTGCCGCAGACGCGGCGCACCAGCTTGGTGCCGCGATGGACGCAGACGTTCTCGAACACCCGGATGCGGTCCGCATGGTCGCGCACCACAACCACCGGAACCTCGCCGATGTAGGTGGTCTTGAAGTCGCCCAGGTGGGGAATCTCTAGTTCGAGCCCGACCAGGATCCAGAGCCGGCCGAAGATCTTGTCGAGTTCGAGCCGATAGATCTCTTCGTCCGCGTGGACGCGATGGTTCACCGCGAACACACTGCCCTGCGGGTCGCGGGTGACATAGCGTGCTGCAACCGATCCGTTCGCGCCATTCTGCATGGCCCGGTTCTCCCTGACGCAAAGATGGATGCAGGAAATCTATCGCGAAGCGAGCGGCCACGGCAAATATGGCCGGGAGCGAGGCTGAGGCGGCCCTACCCGGCGCATCTCGGCCGGATGCGACCAGACAGCCAGCTGAAGCGGACGGCGAGGCGAATCTATCGCGAATGCGGCAGGCCGGCGACGAAGTTGGGGTGGCGCAGCCCTTGCTATCACATAGGGAACGTCGGAAAACGTGATGCGCGGGCTTACTGTTGATAACCCGACTCGCCCCCGTCATTACAAGGTTTTTTCGAGACGGAGCTAGGAATGGCGCAAGCTCAATTGTTTGAAAACGTTAATCGGGTACCCGGTATCGTCGAGTCCAAGCGCGACTTCGTTATCCTCTGGATGCCCACCATCCTATGGGTCGCGATGCTGTGCACCTTCTCAACTACCTACTTCACTTCCAATAATACGTTCGCCTTCATCACGGCCATCCTCCACTGGGTTTCTCCGGGCGGGACGCCGCTGGTCGATCCGCAGCTGGTCAACCTGCTGGCAAGAAAAGGCGCCCATTTCAGCCTCTATGTCGGATTTTTCCTCATTCTGATCCATGGACCGCTGGAAGGCCGGCCGTGGATAGCCCTGCTGGTCTGCCTGATCGCCGGCTCGCTCGACGAGACCCATCAGGTCTTTCTCCCCGGCCGCACCCCCACCGTCTTCGACGTGGCGATAGATTCGTCGGGGGCGTTTTTCGGGTGCTTCATGAACGCCGCGGTTAACGAGGTGCAGAGCGCCGGCTGACGGTTCGCCGCAGGTTGCTCCGAAATCTATAACTCCTTCATTCCCGATTTCAGAATAAAGCGACGCCCGGCAGCCATCGTGATGGCTGCCGGGCGTCGTGCTTTCTGCCAGCTCGAAGCGCTCGCGCTTCGCTGGATCAACCTGGCGCTTCGCCGGAACGATCTAGCGCTTGCTGTATTGCGGACGCTTGCGGGCCTTGTGATGGCCGTATTTCTTGCGCTCGACCTCGCGCGGATCGCGCGTCAGCATCCCGCCCTTTCGGAGCGCCGGCCGCAGCGTCTCGGCCGCCGTGATGAGCGCGCGCGAGATCCCGTGGCGCACCGCGTCGGCCTGCGCCGAGATGCCGCCGCCCGTGACCTTCACGATCACGTCGTATTGATCGCGCGTCTCGGTCAGCTCGAAAGGCTCCATGATGCGCATGCGCGAGGTCGGGCGCGGGAAGTAGGCCTCGAGCTCGCGGTCGTTCACGGTTACGGTGCCGCTTCCGGGGAACATGCGGATCCTGGCGATCGCCGTCTTGCGCTTGCCGGTGGTCCAGATGACATGCTTCTTATCGGCCATTTTTAGAGACCTCGATCAGACCTCGATGGATTTGGGCTGCTGCGCCGCGTGGGGATGCTCGGCGCCGCGATAGACCTTGAGTTTGGTGAAGAGCTGGCGGCCGAGCCGGTTCTTCGGCAGCATCCCCCGCACCGCCATCTCGATCAGCCGTTCGGGGCGGCTCCCCAGGATTTTGCCGGCGGTGGTGGTGCGGATTCCGCCCGGGTAGCCGGTATGGCGATGGTAGAGCTTCTTGTCGCTCTTGGCGCCGGTCAGCCTGACCTTGGCGGCGTTCACCACCACCACGAAGTCGCCGGTGTCCTGATGGGGGGTGAATTCGGGGCGATGTTTGCCGCGCAGGATGCTCGCGACCCGCGAGGCGATGCGTCCCAGCGGCCGTCCGGTGGCGTCCACCAGCACCCAATGCCGGGCGCGCAAGCCCTGCTCGCGCGATACGCTACGGGTCTGTTCGGTCAGCTTCAACTTTATGCACCCGGTGCGCGCCCCTGGATGCGTCGGTTGGCGCGCACAATTATCTGGCGGGGCCGATGGGATTTGAACCCACGACTTCCGACGTGACAGGCCGGCGTTCTAACCGGGCTGAACTACGACCCCGCCGAACCATCCTTTGTGCCATTTTTACCGCTCCGGGGCAACCTTACCCAGCATCCCGTCTCACTGTCCGATTTCAATTCGCCTTGTAGACGAAACGGCCTCCCTCTGGCAAGTTTTGAGTCCGGTATTGGTCCAGGGTGTTTCCAGCGGCGCCGGGAGAGGCCGGTTTCGCGTCTGGCGGGCACGCAACGACTAAATGGATCCCTTGGCATAGGGGAACCGTAGCCGGGTAATCCCGGTTTAGATGCCGAGAGTGACAGAGCCAGGACAAGGCGCTGGTCGCGACTGGCGAGGCGTGCAACAAGCCTGCTCGACCGAACCGATCGTGTCTAAGCGGACGCCAGGTTTGGTGGCGTAGGTGCGATCCGGCCTGTCTGAAAGTTCGCTTTTTAAGTCTCAACTGATCTCTTATCGTCTTATTCTATTGTTCGTCCGTCCCGCGTCGTCAGGCACCTTATGAAGAAAATTCCGAAATCGAAACGCGGCGGGGCCTCCCTGGTTGCGAAGCCCACAATTTCTGACAACTCCCCGGCGCTCGACAAGTCTCTCACCGGAATAGAAGGCCTCGACCAGGTAACCTGGGGTGGACTGCCGCGCGGCCGCGCGACTCTGGTGTGCGGCACTCCAGGATGCGGCAAAACCCTGCTGGGAATCGAGTTCCTCGTCAACGGGGCGCGAAAGTTCGGCGAGGCCGGCGTTTTCGTCACCTTCGAGGAGACCGCCGACGAACTCGTCACCAACGCGTCGTCGTTGAAATTCCGGCTCGACGCGCTTTCTCGCGAGGGCATGCTCTTCATCGAAGAGGTCCGGATCGAGCCCAGCCAGATCGCCGAAACCGGAGAGTACGATCTCGAAGGGTTGTTCGTCCGCCTTCGCCACGCGATCGAAACGGTGAAGGCGAAACGAATCGTGCTGGATACGATCGAGGTTCTGTTCTCCGCCTTCCTCAACACCGCGCTGCTGCGCGCCGAAATCCGCCGGCTGTTCCACTTCCTGAAATCGATGGGGGTCACGGCGATCGTGACCGGGGAGCGCGGCGAGAACGCACTGACCCGCTTCGGTCTGGAGGAGTACGTCGCCGACTGCGTGATCCTGCTCGACCATCGCATCCACGATCAGGTCTCGACCCGGCGCCTGCGGATCGTCAAGTACCGGGGCAGTAGTCACGGGACCAACGAGTATCCGTTCCTGATCGACGAGGAGGGATTTTCGGTGCTCCCGATAACCTCGCTCGGCCTGGACCATAAGGTGTCGAAGGACGCAGTGGCGACCGGAATTCCGGGCCTGGACCAGATGCTTGGCATAGGCGGCTATTACCGCGGGGGCAGTGTGCTGATTTCCGGCAGTGCCGGCACCGGCAAAACCAGCTTCTGCGCGGCGTTCCTGCGCGCCGCATGCGAGCGGGGTGAGCGCGCGCTCTTTTTCTCGTTCGAGGAATCGGCTGACCAGATCGTGCGCGACATGCTGTCGATTGGTTGCGATCTGGCACCGCACCTTGCGAGCGGCCTGCTGCGCATCATTACCCGCCGTCCGTTCTTGTTCGGCCTCGAGATGCATCTGGCCACCATGCACAAGGAGATAAGCCAGTTCGGCCCATCCGCCGTCGTGTTCGATCCGATATCGAACCTGCACATGGCGGGAGACGCTCGCGATGTGAATTCGATGCTCACGCGGCTGATCGATTTTCTCAAGAGCGCCAGTATCACCAGTGTGATGACGTCGCTGTCGGTCGCGGGCGGCCGTCTGGAAGCCACCGAGGTGGGGATCTATTCGAGCATGGACACCTGGCTGCTGCTGCGAGACATCGAGAGCTCCGGCGAAAGAAATCGCGGTATCTACGTACTCAAGTCACGCGGCATGAGCCATTCCAGCCAGATCCGCGAGTTCCTGCTGACGCCAGATGGAATCCGGATGGTCGAGGTTTTACCTGGGACCGTCCGGCATGCTCACGGGGTCGGCGCGGATCGTACAGGAGTCGCTTGAAGGCGTTCGGGCGGCCAAGCGCGAGGACGAAATCGCGCGCAAGCTGGCCGAGATCGAGCGCCGGCGCAAGGCGATGGAAGCCAGGATCGAGTCGATCAAGGCCGAGTTCGAGGCCGAGGAACTCGAACTCAAACAGTCGATTTCAGAGGGTGAACTGCGCGAGCAGCGGCTTGCCGCCGAGCGCTCTGAGATGTCGAAGAGCCGCAGGGTCAACGGGCAGTCCAAACCGGTGGGTACTGGAATGAGAAGCGGATCGATGGGTACACTGGAATGAAAAGGGGACCGATGGGTACTGGGAATGAAAAGAAAGACCGCGCGGCAGGCGCCTAAAAAGCCGCCGCAAACCTAAAAAGCCGCCGCAAAGCGGAGCACCCGAAAACGCCTCCCGATAAAGCACAGCGCCCCGCATGCGCGAAGATGGAGCGCGAAGAACTGCGCGAGACTTGGAACATGCGGCTTTATGTGGCGGGCCAGACCCCGCGCTCGATCGTCGCGATACCGACCCTGGTCCGCAAAACGCCGCCCCCGATCCGGCGCATAATCGGCGATCTCGCGGCATCGGAAAAAGTAGCGGCGAATCTCGATTTGACCACGATGTGAGAATACGATGGCGCGGATTCATGATTTCCACATGCACCGGGCGCGCGGGGTTTCACGCCAGGCGCACTATCTTTTGCGCCTCTATACGAGTGGCAGCACTATCCGCTCGGCTCGCGCGCTGCGCAACCTGATGGAACTCTGCGAGCGGCGCTTAAAGGGCCGCTACGATCTGGAAGTAGTCGATATTTACCAGGAGCCCGGTCGCGCAACCGAGGCGCAAATCATCGCCACGCCGACCCTGATTAAAGAAGAGCCCCTGCCGGTGCGCAGGCTAGTTGGAGATTTATCCGACGGCAACAAGGTGCTGCAAGGCCTTGGCTTGTACGAGAGGTCGCGATGAGCGCACAACGAAAACCGGTGCGGATCGAAGTTGACGAGCTGCGCCGCCGCCTCCAGGAAGCCGAGGAAACTCTGGACGCGATCCGCAGCGGCCAAGTCGATGCGCTGGTGGTCTCGGGCTCCGAGGGCGAGAAGGTCTTTACTCTTCGTGGCGCGGAGCATCCGTATCGCATGCTCGTCGAGAGCATCAACGAGGGTGCGGCAACGCTCTCGCCTGACGGAACCGTTCTGTACTGCAATCTCGCGCTGGCCAGGATGGTTCAGCGTCCGCTCCAACATGTTATTGGCAAGCCGCTGCAGGAATTGGTCGCAAGCGCGTCGCGCCAGGAAGTCCGCGATCTGCTCGCGCAGGCCAGCAGCGGAGCGGTGAGAGCGGAAACCCAATTGATCGCGGCGGATGGGTCCTCGATCCAGGTCCAGTTTTCGCTCAATCCGGTAGCCATCGATGAGCAGCCCGCGCTGGCCGCAATCGTGACTGACCTGAGCGAGCGGATCGATCGCGAGCGCGCTGAGGAAGCGGTCCACACGCGCGACGAGTTCATCACCGTGGCCTCGCACGAACTGCGCACCCCGCTTAGCGCGCTCGCGCTTGAGCTCGGGATCGCGGAGAGCACTCTGGCCCGCCAAGATCGCGAGCGCAGTGCCCGGGCGATCGTGAAGGCGCGCAACCAGGCCCGCAGGATCACGGAGCTTATCGATCGCCTGCTGGACGTCTCGCGCATCGCGGGCGGGCGCCTCAAGCTCGAGCTGGAGGAGCACGACCTGGGCGAAATTATACGCGGGGCGGTCGAGCGCTTCGCCGATCAAGCTGAGCAGGCCGGCAGCACTCTGCGTGTAATCGTGCCGCCCGGAGTTACGGCGCGGCTGGATCGCTCGCGGATCGATCAGGCGATTAGCAACCTGCTCTCCAACGCCGTGAAATACGGCGAGGGCAACCCGATCGAGGTGGCGCTCGAAATCCGCGGCGATACCGCCATGATTCACGTGCGTGACCACGGGATCGGAATGGACAGCGAAGACCTGGAACGAATTTTCGATCGCTTCGAGCGTTCCTCCTCATCTCGGAATTTCGGAGGACTCGGACTCGGGCTCTACATCACGCGCCAGATCGTGCTACAGCATGGAGGAAGCGTGCGTGCGGAATCGAGCCGCGGGGCGGGCGCTGAATTCATCGTGGAGCTTCCGCTCGATCCCGCCGGCAGGAAATGACATCGGGGGTGATGTGGGACTTTCGTGGCGCACTCGCAAAATCCTGGTGGTGGAGGACGATGCCGATCTGGCCGACGCGATCGTAGAAGTCCTGACCGAAGGCGGGTACCGCGTGATGTATGCGCGCGATGGCGCGCGGGCGCTTGGCCTGCTCGAGAGCGAAGCTCCCGATCTGATTCTGCTCGACCTTATGATGCCGGGGATGAATGGCTGGGAGTTCCGCGAGCACCAGGCGAGGGACCGGCGCCTGTCCGAGATTCCCGTCCTAATCCTAAGCGCACTGGACCACGCCGAGCACGGAATCGAGGCCGCAGGCTTTCTACGTAAGCCGGTTACGCCCGAACAACTGCTCGAGGCGGTGGACAGATTATCGCGACGGAAAGACGCCTAATCGTACATGCGCTTGGCTTCCGCGCGCAGTTCGCTTCGGAACCGGGATGCGCGATCGCGGAAAGATCAGACGCACTTCGGATTACTGGGAGCTCTCCGCATTTCTCAAGCAACCGGTTTGATGCCGAACGCCTGAAATCAAACTCACCCTCCATGACCCTCGTGCCCTGAAGGCCCGCCAGGAACTTGCGCGTCCGCCGGGTCTGCCTTATCCTCAAAAACGCAACCGGATCGATCTAATTCTGTAATCCATCGAAGCGAGCCTGAAGCAATTCCCCTATGTGGATCGTCAGCTTCGCCCTGCGCCGGCCGCTTACGATCTGGGTGATGGCGCTGCTGATGCTGGTGGGGGGCGCGCTCGCATTCGAGCGGATGAACGTCGATATCTTCCCGGCCATCGATCTCCCGGTGGTCAACGTCATCTGGAACTATCCCGGGCTCTCGCCGATCGGGATGGAACGGCGGATGGTGGTCATCAGCGAGCGGACCTACTCGACCACGGTCAACGGCATCGAACACATGGAGTCCGAGTCGCTCCCCGGGATCGGATTGATCCGCATCTACTTCCATCCGGGGGAGTCGGTCGCCAGCGCAATCGCGCAGATCGCCGCCGCCTCGACCGGCCTGGTCAGGCTCCTGCCGCCCGGCACGCAGCCGCCCATGATAATCGACTACAATGCCGCCAACGTGCCGGTCGCGCAGCTCAATCTTTCGAGCGAGACGCTGTCGGAGCAGGAACTGTTCGACTACGGACTCAACTTTATCCGGGTCCAGCTCTTCACGATCGAAGGGCTCTCCGCGCCGGCGCCGTTTGGCGGACGCAGCCGGGCGGTGATGGTGAATCTCAATCCCACCGCGCTCTACTCAACCGGGCTCTCGCCCACCGATATCGTCACTGCGCTGGGTCATGCCAACGTCGCGGTGCCGGCCGGCACCGTGAAGATCGGCAATCGCGAGTACAGCGTCGAGCTCAACGGCCAGCCCACCAAGGTCGATGAATTCAACGACCTGCCGGTCAAGGTGGTGAACAACACGCCCATCTACCTGCGCGACGTGGCGCCCGCGACCTATACCCATACGGTGCAGACCAATATCGTGCGGGTCGACGGCAAGCGCGCGATCTTCCTGATGATCCTGAAGCACGCCTCGGCCTCGACGCTGACGGTGGTCGACCAGGTCCGCTCGCGCATCCCGGAGATTCTGGCCACCGCGCCAAAGGGGATGAAGCTCACGCTCGGCTTCGACCAGTCGCGGTTCGTGCGCGCGGCGCTGTGGGAAGTGGTGCTCGAGGCCGGCATCGCGGCCGGCCTGGTCTCGCTGATGGTGCTGGTCTTCCTGGGCTCGCCGCGTTCGATGCTGATCGTGATCATCTCGATTCCGCTCTCGATCCTGGCCGGCGTGCTGGGGCTCAAGCTGTCGGGCCAGACCATCAACATCATGACGCTCGGCGGGCTGGCGCTGGCGGTCGGGATGCTGGTGGACGACGCCACGGTCGCGATCGAGAACATCCATCGCCATCACGCGATGCACAAGCCGCTGCTGGCAGCGATTATCGACGGCGCGAACGAGATCGCGGCGCCGGCCTTCATCGGCACGCTCTCGATCTGCATCGTGTTTTTCCCGGTGGTCCTGCTCTACGGCGTGGCGCGCTTTCTGTTCACGCCGCTCGCGCTGGCGGTGGTCTACTCGATGCTCACGTCGTACCTGCTGTCGCGGACGCTGGTGCCCGTGATGTCGCGCTACCTGCTGCCGGAAGCGCCGGAGGAGCAGGTGGCGCGCGGCCTTTTCGGCCGCTTCAACCATCGCTTCAATCACGGCTTCGAGCGCTTTCGCGAAGCGTACCGCCATGCGCTGGCCAAGTTTATCGCGCGGCGCGGCTTTTGCCTGACCTGTGTCGCGATCCTGATCCTGGCCTCGCTGTTCCTGCTGCGGGTAGTCGGCGAGGATTTCTTCCCGCACGTCGACGCCGGGATGATGCGGATTCACGTACGCGGCCCGCTCGGCACGCGCATCGAGGAAACCGAGCGAATCGTCGACAATATCGAGCGCGATATACGAAGCATCGTGCCGGCGGACGAAATCGATTCGATCAGCGACAATGTCGGGCTGCCGCTCTTCTATAATCTCGGCTTTTATCAGACCGACAGCATCGGCCCGCAGGACGCCGACCTGCTGGTCGCGCTCAAGCCCGATCATCAGCCGACCGCCGGCTATCAGGCGAAAATCCGCGAGCGGCTGTCGAGCGACTTCCCCAACGTCAAGGTCTATTTCCAGGCCGCCGATATTGTGAGCCAGGTGCTGAATTTCGGGCTGCCGGCGGCGATCGAAGCGCAAATCTCGGGCAACGATCTGCACTCCGACCACGATATCGCGGAGCGCCTGGCCGAGAAGCTGGCGACCGTCCCGGGCCTCAAGGACGTCAGGATCGCCGAGCCGCTGGATTACCCGACCTACTTCATCGATGTCGATCGCTCCAGGGCGCTGCAGCTCGGCGTTACCGAAGACCAGGTTGCATCCGCGCTCCTGACCTCGCTCTCATCGAATTCGCTGTTGGGCAGCAACTACTGGCTCGATCCGGAAAACGGCGTCCAATACAGCGTGCTGGCGCAGACCCCGCAGCATCTGCTGAATTCGCTCGGCGAGCTGGTCAATACGCCGCTCACCTCGACCCCGCCCGGCGGCGCGCAGCCGACCAGTCAGTTCCTGGGCAATGTCGCCCGGGTGCACCAGGGCGTCGAGCCGGCGGTGGTCGATCATTACACGGTGCAGCGCGTGATCGACGTCAACGCCGGCGTCGAGGGACGCGACCTCGGCGGCACCACCGCCGCCGTTCAGGAGGCGATCGCGGCGCTCGGCAAGCTGCCCAAGGGCACCAAGGTGACCATCCGCGGCCAGAGCGAGGCGATGCATCAATCGTTCACCAGCCTCGGCGAGGGGCTGATCCTGGCCGTGATCCTGGTCTTTCTGCTGATGGTCGCGAACTTCCAGTCGTGGGCCGAACCGTTCATTATCATGCTGGCCGTGCCGGGCGCGCTGGCGGGCGTGATCTGGATGCTGGTGCTGACCGGCACGACCATCAACGTCGAGTCGCTGATGGGTGCGATCATGGCGGTGGGCGTCGGCGTCGCCAACGGCAACCTGGTGGTGATCTTCGCCAACGAGCTGCGCGAGAAGGGTTACAGCGCCTCGGCCGCGGCGATCGAGGCGGCGCGCATCCGGCTGCGCCCGGTGCTGATGACCGCGCTCGCGATGATCCTCGGGATGCTGCCGATGTCGATGGCGTTCGGCAGCGGCGCGGAACAGAACGAACCGCTCGGCCGCGCGGTGATCGGCGGGCTGCTGGTCGCCACGCTGATGACGCTGTTCGTGGTGCCGGCCGCCTATTCGATCCTGAGCCGCGACGTGATCGGGAAGCATCAGCGCGACGCGGAGATTGAGGCCATAACGCTCCCCGGAGCATAACCGGTTCGGGTCGAAACGTTGGCAGAGCATCGCGAGGACCCAGAGCTCTACGTTGGCAAGCCGCCGGGCCGGCTGTTCTTTGCCGGCTGGGTGGCGGCGATCCTCGTGGTTTCCGCGCTGACCGCCGGGCTGGTGATGGCGCGCGAGTTCTGGATCGCGCGCCAGACCAACGAGCTCAAGCAGGCGCTGGCGCGCGGACAGCGCGTGCTCGTAATCCGGGCCATGCAGGCACCCGCCAGCCGCACCATCGAGCTGCCCGGCAATACCCGTGGCTATATCGAGACGCCGGTCTACGCGAAAATCTCCGGCTACCTGAAGGCGATCAAGGTCGACAAGGGGGACCGGGTCAAGCAGGGGCAGGTGATTGCGCTCCTGGAGTCGCCCGAGCTCGACCAGGAAGTCGCCGACGCGCGCGCGAAATATGCGATCGCCCAGCTTACCGATCGCCGCAATCAGCAGCTCCAGCGTGAGAACGTGGTCGCCCAGCAGGCCGCCGATGAGTCGCGCGCCGCGATGCTCTCGGCGCGGGCGGCGCTGCGGCAGCTCGAAGCGATGCGCGGCTACAAGACCATCACCGCGCCGTTCGATGGGATGGTGACGCAGCGCTTCGTCGACGTCGGCACGCTGGTGCCGCAGACCACGACTCCGGCCAGCGGCGCGACCCCGATCGTCTCGATGGCGACGCTGAAGCCGATGAGGGTTTACGCCGAGGTGCCGCAGAGTGTCGCGCCGTTCATCCGCAACGGCGATCCCGCGGCCGTCGCGGTGGCGGAATTTCCGCAGCATGACTTCAAAGGCACCGTCACGCGCCATCCCGAGGCCCTCAGTGCCGTCACGCGCACGATGCTGGTCGAGGTCGACCTGCCCAACGACGACCTCACGCTCTATCCCGGGATGTACGCCCGCGTCACCTTCACGATCGGGATGCCCGCCGGCGTGCCGCGGGTGCCCGATGACGCGCTGGTGTTCCGCGACGGCAAGGTCTTCGTGCCGATCGTGCGCGACAACCATCTGCGCCTTGCGGAGGTGACGCTCGGCTACGACGACGGCCAGATGGTCGAAATCCGCCAGGGCGTCGCCGCCGGCGACCTGGTCGCGATCGACGTCGGACAGGCGGCACGCGATGGCGCGCCGGTGCAGCCGATTCTGCGCCAGCCCGGCGCCTAGTTGCCGCGTTACCGCGCTGGGCGGCGGTCCCGCCAGATTAGCGCGGGCGACGCCAGATTCCTGGTCGCGCGCTTTCCGGGTATTCTGATGACCTCGGGTGCGCCCCCTTAGCTCAGATGGATAGAGCACAGGATTCCTAATCCTGGGGCCGTGGGTTCGAATCCCGCAGGGGGCGCCATAAAACCCCTGACAAACCCTGACGATTGTACATAAGCGCGGAGG
>JBGPMT010000050.1:0-13002 GCA_041487135.1 Binataceae bacterium (SeqCode)
CCCCTTTGCGAGTGAGCGTCACCAGGCTGCCGAACAATTAGCATCGCCGCCCGCGATTTTACAATCCGAAATGCAACCCGGAAAGGCCGGTGGCGCGGTAAAAATCAGTCAGCGCGCGTAACCTCCGGTGAAAAATAACGGGTCGCCCGATAGAGTTGCACCGTGCCGCTTTGTAGGACAATTTGAGTGCATATCTTTTTTGGCGACGCTCGGAGCCGAAGCCGCAGTCTGCTATAGCTGCGCGGACGGACTTCGATGGCATTACGAAAACAATCCGGGCCAACGCGCCGCCGCACGGCCGGCTCCGAAACCGCCCGGCGCGGCGCGGCGGTGGAGATGGTGGCCGAGACCATCCGTCGCCGCATCCAGAACGGCCGCTACCCGTCGGGCCGGCGCCTGATCGAGGCGGACCTGACGAGCGAGCTCGGGGTGAGCCGCGGGCCGGTGCGCGAGGCGCTGAGACGGCTGGCGGCCGAGGGGATGCTGGAGCTCGTGCCCAATCGCGGCGCGCAGGTGCCCGGGCTCTCGCGCGCCGGGGTCGAGGAACTGCTCGAAGTGCTCGAGCCGCTGGTGGTCGCGGGCGCGCAGCTGGCAGCGCGGCGCGCGCGCAAGCCCGTGATTCAGCGGCGCGTGCGCGCCGCGCTCGGCGCCACGCGGGCCTTCAAACGCCGCGCGCGCAGGATGCTCAACGTGGCGGATTGCATGGATGAAAATGGCCGCTTTCACCAGGCGCTGGCCGAGCTCAGCGGCAACCCGCTGCTGGCGCGCCTGGTCTCGCAACTGCAGGTCAATATGTTCCGGCTCGCCTACCATAACCCGCGCATCCCGGCCGACCGCGAGCGCTGGACGTCCAACCACGAGGCGATTCTCGAAGCGGTACTGGCCGGGGAGGCGCGGCGCGCGGGCATCCTGATGCGCGAGTTCTGCCGGCGGATTCGCCCGGTTCTTATGGAGCTCTCCCATCCGGAGCCGGAGCGGCGCCAAGCGGCCGTGCGGCGCGGCGCATCCGGTTTGACCCGCGCCGCGAAATTGTCCTACAATCCGGCCAGACCGCCGGCTTGACTCGGAGGTGATCGGTATGGCCAGCAGCAGGGCGCGATCCGCGGAAAACCCCGGCTCGACGGTGAACGGCACGCGCCGGCGGCGCAGCGCCTCGCGCGCCGGGTACCTCGAGGCCAAACTCGGCTTTCGCAATTACTGGTACCCGGCGGTCTTCTCGCGCGAACTGGCCGACGGCCACGCGATGGGCGTGCGGTTGCTCGGCGAGAACATCCTGCTGCGCCGGGTCGGCGAGCGCACGATGGCGGTGGCCGATCGATGCCTCCATCGCGGCGTGCGTTTCTCGCGCAAGCCCGAGTGCTACACCGACGACACCATCACCTGCTGGTATCACGGCTTCACCTACCGGCTGAGCGACGGCAAGCTGGTCGAGATCCTGACCGAGCCGGGCTCGAGCCTGATCGGCAAACTCGCGCTCAAGACCTACCCGGTGATCGACGCCAAGGGCATCGTCTTCGTCTATATCGGCGAGGGCGAGCCGGGCGACCTGGCCCACGACGTGCCGCCCAACTTCCTCGATCCGGACCTCGAGATCGACGGCATCCGCGATGAGGTCAAGAGCAACTGGCGGCTGGGCGCCGAGAACGGGTTCGACAGCACGCACATTTATATTCATCGCGACTCGCCGCTGGTGCCCGGCAACAGTCTCTTGCTGCCGCTGGGGTTGTACCCAAACGATCGCCATGGAATCAGCACCTACGCCGGCGCCGAGCCCAAAGGCGTGCTCGACCATCTTTTCGAGAGCTACCAGCCGGTGTTCGAGGCGGCGATCGACGGCCGCACGGTGGCGCGCTCCAAGGGCATCAATAATCACAATATCGTCGCGCGCGAGATTTCGATCTGGATGCCGGGCGTGCTCAAGGTCGATCCGTGGCCCGACCCGGCGCTGATCCAGTTCGAATGGTACGTGCCGGTCGACGTCGATACGCATATCTATTGGCGGGTGCTCGGCCAGCGGGTCGCAAGCCCGGCCGAGTCGGCCGGGTTCCACGAGGAATTTCACACGCGCTGGGAATCGCTCGCGCTCCACGGCTTCAACGACGACGACATCCGGGCGCGCGAAGGGATGCAGGAGTTCTACCAGCACGACGATGCCTGGGATCACGAGCATCTGTTCAAGGCCGACCGCTGTATCGTCGAGTGGCGCAAGCTCGCGAGCCAGCACCATCGGGGGATCCAGCCGTTCGCGTGATCGCGGCCGTCGGCCGCCCGCGACGGCCGGCGGTCATCCTGGCGCTCTGAGAGCTTCGCAAGGCGAGGTTCGAGGCCGGGGCAGGGCGGGGTGCATCATAATCGTGGCGGGTCGATCGCCTCGGCGACGACTTGCGCATAGCGGGATTTCTGCGCCGTCGCCATTTCGCGCATCGTCTCCTCACGCGCCAGTTCGGGCTCGATGGTTTCGCTGTTCAGGCGGACGACGTTGCGGGTGACCAGCGTGACGCCCGGGCTGCAGGCCGCGGGCTCCATCCCCAGCGCGATGCGCAGCACCTGATAGCCGACGGCGGGCTTCATGTGCAGGATGTCGGTGAACAATTCATCATGATGCGACATTTCGTTGTAGCCCGAGAAATCCAGGAACGGCCCGACCGACGCCAGCTTGCGCTTGAAATCCTCGAAGGTTTTCCACAGGCCGCGCTGGCGGATAAGTTCCAATTCGTACTGACTCATCGGCGGCACCAGCACGATTACTTCGACGCCCCGGGCGCGGGCGCGGTTCACGGTCCGCCGAAAGAGCTGCAACAGATCGGTCGAGAAATGATAGTCGACGTACAGATTCGGAAAGCTCCGCGAGAGCTGGGTCTCGATCTGCGTGGGCGTCTGCTGAGTCAGCCCGAAGTTCTCGGCCTTGAGCTGCTGGCAGATCAGGCTCGCAGGCCAGGGGACGGTGGCGATCTTGGTAGCCCGCAGACGGTGCCGCCCGCGAACCGCACGCTTGATCATGTCAAAGCTGTCACCCAGCGTACCCAGATTGAGCAGCGTATCTTCGATGAGCAACCCGCGGCTTCCGGCGATCCGCGCGTCGAGCATCGGCTCCTGCTTGTCGAAGCCAGCATCGAGCTGAAAGAAGTCGACATCCCACAGGATGCGCTTGAGCTGCGGATTGGCGAGCGCCAGGTCGACGATTTCGACGACCTCGCGCAGGCTGGCCCCTCCCAGACCGGCGTTGACCACGCCATCACGGTAGCCCTGCTCGATCGGCATCCCCTGATAGATGCGGGAACTCCCGACCAGGACCGTGGCGGGCTCGGCCGCGCGCAGCAGATGGGGCATCTCAGCGCGGTTGTGCGCGATCTGGCGATAGATCGGATCAATCAGCGCTGGCCGCCAGACGCCATAGGGATTGACCAAGTAGTTCAGCGCCATCCCGGCGCATAATGCCGCGAAGGTGAACAGAAACATCAGAACCAGTGCGCGCAGCCGATCCATGCGAATCGTTTGAAGCACGCAGTATATGTGCGGCGCCGCCTCTAAAACAGGCGGTGATGACCGGATGAGCGGCGCTGCGAAACGGGCCAGCGCGGTTGGCTTCGCGAGCGTTCCATCGGCAAGGCTTGATCTTCACGGCGCGGGAGTGAGAGTGTCATCGGGTCCTGAATCGACCGATACGAGCCATGGGAACCATCATCTCGATCGCCGATCGGCGTGGTTCGAAGGCCCGGCCTGAGGGGCAGGCGCGCCCCGCACGAGCGCTGAGTCCGGGCACGATGGTGCTGCTCTTCACGATAGTGGCGGTGGCGATGGTGGCAGTCGCCGTGCTGGTAGGCGCCAACTCGTGGCGCGACGCAGTGACACTGATGGTCCTGATTTCCGTGGTCGCGCTGCTCAAACTGGCGCTCGCCGACTTCATGTTCTTCGCGATGCTCAAGGCGGACGAGCAGGTTGACCGCCGGATCGTTCAGGAACCCGAGCCCGAACCGCCGTCCCAGCGGCGCGCCGCCAAGGTCGTCGTTGCAAAGCCGCTGGCCGTCAGGGCGAAGCCCTCGCATGAAGTAAGGGGCCGACCTCGCCCTAAGATTTGGACTTTGTCTCGATCGACGAGCAGGTCCAACCAACGTCTTTCGGCTTGCGCGACGGAGCCTCCGTCGCTGTCCACTTCCATCAATCCGACATGCGCCAGGTTCAGGCAGGCCTGGTCCGATACATGAATGATACACAGGTTAATTTCTGCCCTCCACAAGTCTGAGTGATGCTCTGGCTTAAGTCCCAAAGCACTCGTGTATTGATAAAAATTAGTGGGCGTTGACATGGAAATAAGTCGATGTTATGGACGAGATGGTGCTAATTGCTGTCCAGTAGAGCTTAGTAGTTTTTAGAAATGTGACATGGGCTCGTGTCGCCCGGAAAGTCTTTGGGGGATTTGCACGGGTCACAAATCGTGCCTGAAGGAGAGGGCAGATGCTAAGAGGGCGATTCATCTTGATCGCGGTTGCTTTGGCGACACTGGTCTTCATCCTGGGGGGCGGACCATTACCGCCTAACGCGCTTGCTGCCGGGTCCGAAGCGGGCATTCCGCCGGGGACCGTAATCACCGAGCAGAACTGGCAGCAGTACAAGCAATTCATGAACCCGGGGCTGCAATCGATGTGGGCGGGGACCTATGATTGGAAACTAGGCCCTAATTTCCAGATGGTGGTCGGGCCGACGCAACACTACGATTCGCCCCCGCAGTTCAAGAAGTACACCGAACAGTACGCCTCGCAGGTGCAGATCGAGACGCTGGCCGACGGGCGCCACATCCTCAAGAACTACGTTGCCGGCCTGCCCTTCCCGAATCCGCAGGAGCCGATGAAGGGCTGGAAGCTCCTGGCTAACGACTGGTTCGCCTATGTGCCGGAGACCATCTGCAACGACTCGGGGGGCCAGGTGTTCCGGGATCGGATGGGCAACGTGACCAGCAACGAGATCATCATCTCGCTGCACATCTACGACCATGTGGGTGACCCGGGCGTGCCGATTAAAGATCCCAAGAATCCGGGCGTCTACTACACGGAATATTTCGAACTTACCAAGCCCGAGCAGGCCCGCTACACCGCGATCCTGACGATGTACTACGCGGATCAGACCAGGAACGAGGATACGTTCCTGTTCGTGCCCGCCCTGCGCCGTACGCTACGGCTCTCCTCGGCGGCACGCTGCAGCCCGGTCTTCGGCTCGGATGCCACCAACGACGACACCCGTCACGGCGCCTTTAACGGCAACATCACAAAGTTCGACGCCACCTTCCTGGGCGATGCGCGCGTCCTGGAGATGCCCAATCCGGAAAACAAGCTGTCGGGATTCATCGAGAACTTCGTGCCGCCTTTCTACTTCCCCAAGCCCACGGTGGGTAAGTGGGAAGTGCGCGACGAGGCCGTGATCGACGCGCGGCATATTCCCTCCTTGCGCGCCGGCTACTGCTACGGCAAGCGCTTACTGTATTGCGACAAGGAGACCGCCAACGCGATCTGGGCGGAATTGTACGATGAGAACATGAAGCTGTGGAAAATCTTCTACGACCCGCAGTCGCAGATCACCGTGCCTGGGGTGGGGAAATATTGGACCAACGGGGGCTGGGGAGAGATATTCGATGTGCAGAACCAGCATCTGAGCTGGGTCCATCTGTCGGGCCCCACGGGACCGTTTCGCGCCAACGCTGATTGCGAGAACGTCAACGGCGTCAACCTGACCGACTCGGGCCGCTACGGCAGCGTACCCGGATTGTCACAGATCATGCGTTAGCCAGCACCTGGAACGGCGCACTGGGGTCTTGGGGGATACCCGGTGCGCCGTTACGAATCTAGCGGTCGGCCCACCAGCTTGGGGCTTATATGGGGCGAATTCTAAAGTCGCGTCTTGGCCTGCTTGTCTTCGGAGCAGCCTTGGCAGTCTGGTTTGCGTCGTTCATGACGCGCAGCATCGTGCGATGGCGCGATATGCGAGCGGTCGACCGGATGGTGGCGGCGCACGATATCCAACCCGCCGTTGACTTCGTCGCCAGTCATTTCCGCCTCGATAGCCCGGATGGATGGCGCGCGCTCAGGCGTCTCGCGCTTTCGATTCTGCGCCAGGGGCTCGACGAGCGGGATCCCTACGAACGATGCTACGCCGCGACCAGCCTGGTCGGCTACGGCGACTGGACGGGACGACCGATTATCGACTCGTCGATGGTCGCCAAGGATATCTTCCTGCAAAAAGCGGTGATTGAAGGCCTCGCGGATGCCCGCAATGCCGGGGCTGTCGAACTGCTGCGAGAGTTTTACAGCACGGGTAATCGGCACCTGAGGGTCTGGACGACCGAAGCGCTCGCCGAGAACGGGGATCATCAGGTGCTTCCGCTCCTGCTCAGTGCCACGACGAGCTCCGACGAAGGGGTCAAACTCTGGGGGATTTGGGGACTTGGCCGTCTGCACGATCGTCGTGTGGTCAACTATCTCCGTTCGCTCCAGACCAAAGAGACTAACCCGCTGATCTGTGCAGCTATCGCGCATGCCCTGTTGATGTTGGGCGATCGGACGATTGGGGCCATCGAGCTGATCGAGGCAACGTTCTACGATCCCAATCCCGACCGGGCTTCCAACGCCGCCCTGGAACTCGGCGATGCGGAAGATTTTTCGGCGGTGCCTCAGCTCAGGGCGGCTTTGCTCAATACCGATCTTGATTTGACTATCCGCCTGGCGGCCGCGGTAGCCCTCACCCATTACGGCAATCGTGAGGGGCTGACGCTGATGCAAACCGTGGCCACCGATCCCTACACCAACGGCAAGCTGGCGCCGCTCCTGCTGTACCTGGACTTCGAGATCAGCCGCTCTCTGTTAATCTCGGCGATGGCTTCGCACAACGTGGTGTTGCAACTGGCGGCGACTGAGGCTATAGGCCGGTTGGGCGGCAGAAACGAAATTAGAATTTTGACTGCCGCGCTCGATCGGACATCGGAAAGTTTTATGACCGCACAGATCGCCTGGTCGCTGGGACGCATCTCCCGGCCCGAATGTATCCCCCCGCTTATTCCCCTGCTTAAGAGTTCAAACGTGACGGTGCGTTATTCCGCCGCCGACGCGCTGGCGCGAACCGCGAGCCGGCTTCTAGCCGGGGCCGATCGCTGAG
Source organism: Binataceae bacterium (SeqCode) (assembly GCA_041487135.1). Taxonomy (GTDB): domain Bacteria; phylum Desulfobacterota; class Binatia; order Binatales; family Binataceae; genus JAJPIG01. The sequence continues at coordinate 7,144 of JBGPMT010000050.1, forward strand.
CGGTTAGGTGAGGCTGCGAAACCGGGAACTATCTCACGTTGTGGAACGTTCCCCACAAGTGTGCCGCTGGAGGACATCTATGAAGGTAAGAGCTCGGAGGTTCATGTTCGTTGCACTGCTCATGCCGCTTCTGTTCGCCGCATCCGCCTTCGCGCAGGGCGAGGGCGCTATCCCCGACGGAACCGTTATCACCCTCCAGAACTGGCAGCAGTACAAGCAGTACATTCCCGACGGTATGCAGGAATTCTTCAAAGGCACCTATTTCTGGAAGCTCCCGCCGGACTTTCAGATGGTGGTTGGCCCTAGTCATCACTACCAGCCGCCGAAGACCTTTGAGGACTATACGCAGAAATACAGCGGCCAGGTGCGTATCGAGGACACATCCGATGGCAGGCACATCCTCATGAATTATGTCTCAGGATGGCCGTTTCCGAACCCGTCTGATCCGAGGAAGGGTTGGAAGGTGCTGGTGAATCTATGGTATGCGTATAACCCCGCGATCGATTGCACCCCACACGCCAAGCTCTACTTCCAGGATCGGTACCACAACTCCACGAACGAAACTTTCATCGAAGTTTATCGCAAGCTCGACCATATCGGTGACGCCGGGTACCCGATCACCGATCCGAACGCGGCCGGCGTTCAGTTCGTTGAATATTTGCAGATTACCCAGCCGGAGCAGGCTCGGTACACTGCGCAGGTAACCCTATACTACACCGACTTCGCCAAGGACGAGGATCTGTTCCTATTCGTGCCTTCGTTGCGCCGTTCTTTACGCTTGTCATCTGCCGCCCGTTGCAGCCCGATCATTGGCAGCGACTACAGCCAGGACGAGGCGAGGCCCAATCTGTTCAATGCCACGCCCGCCAAATTCGACGCCACGTTCTTACGCGAGCAGCAGGTCCTGTCGCTAACCAAGTCGGAACCTGCCCTCTACGGGAACATCGACAATTACTACCCCACGGTTCTGTTTCCGAAGCCCGCGGTGGGCAAGTGGGAGTTGCGCGACTCGTATGTGCTCGACGCCAGACGAATCCCGTCGCAGCAGAAGGGCTATTGCTACGCCAAGAAGATCATGTGGGTGGACAAGGAAGCATACGTAACACTGTGGGAAGACCTTTACGATGAGAACGTGAAGCTGTGGAAGGCTGCATACGTATGTCCGATCGCTGCCGAGGTCCCCGGCGAAGGACTCCAAGCCTTCAGCTGGCAGTTGTTCAGCGTGATGTACGACCTGCAGGCGAGCCACCTGTCGATGTATAACAGCTCCAACCCTCCGACCAAGACCAACCAGGACTGTAAAGAGTACGACGGTGAGGACTACACCAACATCAACCGATACTCGAAGGTTTCAGGGTTGACCGAAATCATGCGCTAGTCAGTTTGCTTCTTGCCTGGAAGGCCGGATCGGGTGCGCATACCGATCCGGCCTTCCGTTTGTTGGATGCCAGGATGAGCGGCGGGGCGTGCGGGGCTACTGCAACCCTTCGAAGGCCATCCGGTAGACGCATTCGGCGATGTCCTGCGCCTTGAGGCTGCCGCCCGGCCGGTACCACTCGGTTATCGAGTTGAGCATCCCGAACAGCAGCCGGGTCGCAAGCCGCGCGTCGATATCGGAGCGGATCTCGCCCTCGCGCTGCGCGGAGGCGAACAACTCTGCCACCCGATGATCGAACTCGCGCCGGCGCTCCAGCACATGGCGCTCGGCGCGCGTGTTGCCGCGCACCCGCAGCAAGAGGGCGACCTCGGGCAGCCGCTGGACCGTGATTTCCACCGTGCGCCGCACTACGTGCTTGAGCCGCTCGAGGTAGCGCCCCTCGGTCGCCGCGGGTTCGTCGAGCACGCCGAACAGCGCGTCGAAGGCGCGATCGACGCCGCGCGTCAGCAGATCCTCTTTGCCGGCTACGTGGTAATAAAGGCTCGACTTGGTGATGCCGGCGGCGGCCGCGACCTGGTCGACCGAGCTGCCGTCGTACCCATGCCGGAGAAAAACCCGCACCGCGATATCGACCAGCTTGTCGACATTGTAAGGCTCGCGTTCTCTCGCCGGGGGACGCCCCACTGCCTCTCCATCGTACGCCGCCGCGCGACTGCGGGCTGGTAAATTCCGCCGTAGAGAGATTACATGCGTGGGGTCTCCATACAAGTCTTGACGCGCCGGCCGCCCACCCCATCTGGACCGGCGATCGGGCGGCCTGCTATTGAGAAGTCATGGCGGAAAATCTGCGCAGCAGGCTGGTAACCGAAGGCGTTCAGCGGACCCCTAACCGGGCGATGCTTCGTGCGGTCGGCTTCGGTGATCGCGATTTCCAGAAACCGATCATCGGAGTCGCCAACGCCTACAGCAATCTCACGCCCTGCAACCTCGGGCTCAATGATCTTGCCGAACGCGCCGCGGCGGCGCTTAGGGCGGCGGGCGCGATGCCGCAGGTGTTCGGCACGATTACGGTCAGCGACGGAATCGCGATGGGCACCGAGGGCATGAAGTACTCGCTGGTCTCGCGCGAGGTGATTGCCGATTCGATCGAAACCGTCTGCAACGCCGAGGCGATGGACGGCGTGCTCGCGATCGGCGGCTGCGACAAGAACATGCCGGGCGCAATGATGGCGATGGCGCGGCTCAATATTCCGGCGCTCTTCGTCTACGGCGGCACCATCAAGCCCGGGCATCTCAATGGCCGCGATCTGACCATCGTCAGCGCCTTCGAAGCGGTGGGCGAGTACAGTGCCCACAAGATCAGCGAAGCACAGTTGCTCGCCGTCGAGCGCAACGCCTGTCCGGGCGCCGGAGCGTGCGGCGGGATGTACACCGCCAACACCATGTCCTCGGCGATCGAAGCGCTGGGGATGAGCCTGCCGTATTCATCCACGATGGCGGCGGTTGATGTGGAGAAGGCCGAGAGCGCCGCCGAGTCGAGCCGCGTGCTGGTCGAGGCGATTCGCCGCCAGCTGCTGCCGCGTCAGATCATGACGCGCAAGGCCTTCGAGAACGCGATCGCGGTGGTGATGGCGGTCGGCGGCTCCACCAATGCCGTGCTCCACCTGATCGCGATGGCGCACTCGGCCGAGGTGCCGCTCGAGCTGGACGACTTCGAAACCATCCGCGAGCGCACGCCGGTGCTGTGCGATCTGAAGCCATCGGGCGCCTATGTCACGACCGATCTTCATCGCGCCGGCGGCATCCCGCAGGTCATGAAGATCCTGCTCGCGCACGGACGCATCCACGGCGACGCACTGACGATTACCGGCCAGACCGTCGCCGAGACGCTGGCTAAAGTCCCCGAGCGGCCGCGATCCGATCAGAAGGTCATTCACCCATGGGAGGAACCGGTCTATGCGCAAGGTCATCTCGCGATCCTGCGCGGCAATCTCGCGACTGAAGGGGCGGTAGCGAAGATCGCTGGCATCAAGCATAAGGAGATCACGGGACCGGCGCGGGTCTTCGATCGCGAAGAGGATTGCCTGTCGGCGATCCTCGCCGGCCGCATCCAACGGGGCGATGTCGTAGTGATTCGTTATGAAGGGCCGCGCGGCGGACCGGGCATGCGTGAGATGCTGTCGCCGACCTCGGCGATTATCGGCGCGGGGCTCGGCGATGCGGTGGGTTTGATAACCGACGGCCGCTTTTCGGGCGGCACCTACGGGCTGGTGGTCGGCCATGTCGCGCCCGAAGCACAGATGGGCGGACTCTTGGCGCTGGTCCATGAAAACGATTCGATCACGATCGATGCGCCCCGCCGGCAGCTTCAGCTCAACGTCCCCGACGAAGAAATTGCACGCCGGCGCGCCGGATGGCAGCCGCCCAAGCCGCGGTATACGCGGGGCGTGCTGGCCAAGTATTCGCGGCTGGTCACTTCGAGCAGTGTCGGTGCCGTGACGGACTGAAGGGGCCGGCTCGGGCCGCAAGCGAAGCGGGGCCAGCAGCATACTGGATTTCAGTAGGCCTTAGTTGATAATGGACGACCTCTATCTCGCCAGTGATCGATTGGGGGTAAGCCACCGAGCATTACCCGGATCGGCGGGCAATTGTGAATTTGAGGATTTCCGGCCAAGACTATACGCTGGTCCGTCACGCTGAGTTATGACGCCTTCCTCGGCTCAAACGCTGTTTGGTCTCCACCTGATAGCGCCTGACTTGCGTCTGCCCATCGAGCTGCTCGCCGGCATCTTCGCCGCCCTGTTCGCGATCAGAATGCGCGGGCGCAAGGGCGCTGTCCGTCCGTCCGGCTTCAGCCTGCTGTCGGCCGGGATGTTCGCGGACGCCGCCGCCTCGATCCTGGCGGGAGTTCCTCCGCTGCACGACGCCTTGTCGGCGATCGGCCTGGTGCTCCTGCTCTGGGCCATCATCCTGCTTTCGCTCGACCTGGTGGAGTCCTCGATCCGTCGTCGTCGCCGCCATTTCTCGACCATCTTCAAGGACCTGCTGATGGTCCTCACATGCACGCTGGTGGTGGCGATCGTGCTGCGTTCGGAATTCAAGGTCGACGTCGCGCCGCTGCTCGCCTCGGGTGCCGTCGCGACCATCGTACTGGGCCTCGCCCTGCAGGAGACGCTCGGCAACATCTTCAGCGGCCTTACGCTCCAGCTCGAAAAGCCGTTCGAACCCGGGGACTGGGTGCGCATCGCCAACAACGTCGGCCGGGTGCTCGGTATCGGATGGCGCTCGACGACGGTGGTGACGCTCGCCAACGAACGGCTCGAGATACCCAACGCGATGATCGCCAAGGACGTGCTCACCAACTTTACGGCCGAGGCCGGGGTGGCGGACGAAATCGCGATTGGGATCAGCTACCTTGAGCCGCCCAACCGGGTCCGCGAAGTGATCCTGCGCGCGCTGCTCGACGTGCCGGACGTGGCCCGCTCGCCGGAGCCCGACGTCTACGCCTGGGAGTATGGCGAGTATGCGATTCGCTACCGGATCCGCTACTGGCTTGTGGACTACGGCCTGCGCGATCGGGTGCACGATCGCGTCACCACCGCGCTCTGGTACGTATTGCGCCGCAATTCTATGGAGGTGCCGTACCCGATCCGCGCGCTCCAGTTCAGCCACACGCGGCGCGAACGGGAAGGCGAGCGCGCCTTCGAGGGCAAGCTGATCGAGGAATTGCGGGGGGTCGATTTCCTGCACGATCTCACTGAAGAGGAGCTGCAGATGCTGGCCGGCACCGTGCGGATTCATGAGTTCGGCAGCGGCGAGGTGCTGGTCCGCCAGGGCGCCGCGGGCGATTCCTTCTTCATCATCCGGCGCGGCTCGGTCGAGGTTACGGTGGAGGGTAACAATGGCCAGAAAGCCCATGTCGCCGACCTGCGGCCGCCGGCCTTCTTCGGCGAGATCGCGCTGATGACCGGTGAGCAGCGCAACGCCACGGTGGTTGCGCGCACCGACGTCGAGGTGCTCGAGATGGATCGCGACGCCTTCACGCGCCTGTTCCATAACCATCCCGACGTCACCACCCGCATCGGCGAGGTAATCGCGGCGCGCCTGACCGAGCGGCGCGATATCCTGGCCGCGCTGCCCGACGGCGACGGCAACCGCGCGCGGCGCAACTGGCTGATGGAAAAAATGCGCGCTGTGTTCGATCTCAGATAGAGAGTGGCACGGCTCCTTTAGCCACCCTAAGCCGTCGCGTGTATGACAATTTGACTGAAATTTTTCGCCCTTGCGCGGCCGCCTTAAACGCTCCATTTTGCCCGTTACGGCGAACTGTCCGTTGGTCAAGCCAGTATGCTGAGGGCAGTGAATGGCACGCGAATTGCTCCAGAAACTAGCATTCTCATTCATTGACGATGCTTGACGCTCTTACTATATGTTTTGGCGCTAATGACGTGCGAGTTGTGTGGTGGCGATATCCGCAGGCC
>JBGPMT010000051.1:0-12997 GCA_041487135.1 Binataceae bacterium (SeqCode)
ACTAAAGATTTAAAGCAATTACTGCGGCCTAAAGCAAATGGAGCCTGCAATTCGGGGCCCCGTCTATGCACAGCGCGGGCATCATGGGCATGCCTTCAACCAGGAGGGCCGCTCCAGGAGCCGATTCAGGAGGCCTTGCGTATAACTCAGGCTTTGCGCCACAACAGGATCGCACGCTGAACGGTCTCGCGATCGCGCGAAAGCTCGTACGGCACGTTGGCGGCCAGCTCGAAGCCCGCGATTCGCCGAGTCGCGAGATCAGCGGCCTGGCGCGGGCTCGCATAGAGCATCGCGAGACCGCCGCGCCGGAGCGCGGCTCTTGCCACGCCATGAAAGTTGCCGGCATCGCCCAGCGCCCGGGTCGTTACGAGGTCGAAGACGGGGGCGAAGCTCGATGGCGTCGCATGATCGCCTTTGACTGTCAGATCGAACAGGCCCAGCTCCTCGGCCGTCACGACCAGGAAGCTGGTCCGTTTGCGACGCGCCTCGCAAAGCGTGAAATGGGCTCGCGAGGCGGAGGCGAGCACCAGGCCGGGGAATCCCGCGCCGCTGCCGAGGTCGAGAACCTCGCGACCTGCCTGCAGGCAGCGGTTGAGCGCCGCGAGTTTTCCAGCTTCGGCCAACGCGAGCGGAGTCAGGCAGTCGATCACGTGGAAAGCGAGATCGACTGCATCCTGCGGCCGCGCGGTAAGACTCATCTTCTCGCCCCAGACGGCGAGCAAAGTCGCGTACATCCTCATGCGGGAGAAGAACGCCGCCGTGAGTTCGAGCCCGAGCCGCGAGGCCTCGGCCTCGACCAGCCGGCTTACCTCGGTGCCGATCTCTTCCGGATCGCGAGGGCGTCTTTTGGCGGTCAAAGGCGGCCGGCGACTCGTCGAGGGCCGACCGGTTTCACGTGAAACGCGGGATGCGAGAGAGTTATGCTGCTCTACCACCATCGCCACTCCTTAGATGAACTGCCAGGATAGACACCGCTGCCGGCGTGATTCCCGGCATCCGCGCGGCCTGTCCAAGCGAACTTGGCCTGACCGACGTGAGCCGTTCCCTGACCTCGGTCGAGAGTCCCGCAACGCGGTCATAGTCGAACCAGTCCGGAATCGCAGCATTCTCGAGCCGCCGGTAGCGCTCGATCGATTCCGCCTGGCGGCGAACATAGCCCTCGTACTTGACCTCGACTTCGAGCTCCGCCGCCTGATCGAAATCGAGCGCCGGCTCGAGGTTCAGCATCCTCATCACGGACGCATAGGAAAGCTCGGGACGCCGGAGCAGATCGATCGCGCGCACGACCTGGGCGACGGGCGAGGATCCCGCCGCGGCCAGCTCCTGATTAACCTGCTCGGTCGGAGCTATACTCATTTCAGAAAGGCGTTTGATTTCTGCTGCGACGCGCTCTGTCTTGATCCTTGCCCGTGCCCCCGAATTTGCATCGAGCAGCCCCAGCCGTTCGCCGACCGGCGACAGGCGGCGATCCGCGTTGTCTTCGCGCAACGTCAACCGGTATTCCGCGCGCGACGTGAACATCCGGTACGGCTCGCCGCCGATCCCGCGCGTCACCAGGTCGTCGATCATCACGCCGATATACCCCTGGTCGCGGCGCAGGATCAGTGCGGATTCGCCACGGAGCTTCAGCACCGCGTTGATTCCCGCCATCAGGCCCTGCGCTCCGGCTTCCTCGTAGCCAGTCGTGCCATTGATCTGGCCGGCAAAAAACAGTCCGGCGACGAGCCTGGCCTCGAGTGACGGCCGAAGCTGGCGCGGATCGGAGAAGTCGTACTCGATCGCGTAGCCGGGCCGCATAATCTCGGCCTTTTCCAGCCCCTTTATCGAGCGTACCATCGCTAGCTGCACGTCGAGCGGCAGGCTCGTGGAGAGCCCGTTGGGATAGACCTCGACGGTTTCGCGCCCCTCGGGTTCGAGGAAAACCTGATGGCGTTCCTTGTCGCGGAAACGCATCACCTTGTCCTCGATCGAGGGGCAATAGCGCGGACCGCGGCTGGAGATCACCCCGGAGTAGATCGGCGAACGATCGATCCCGCCGCGGATCACGTCGTGCGTGCGGGCGTTGGTATGGGTCAGATGGCAGGGGATCTGGTCCGGCTCGATACGCGTGGTGCGAAACGAAAAGGCCGGGGGCGGATCGTCTCCGGGCTGCAACTCGAGTTCCGAGTAATCGATCGTGCGCGCGTCCAGACGCGGGCAGGTACCGGTCTTCAGCCGGCCGATTTTGAACCCGAGTTGCGCCAGATGCTCGCTGAGGCCCATCGCGGCGAAGTCGCCGGCCCGGCCCGCCGGGTAGTTCTTCAATCCGACATGGACCAGCCCCTTCAGAAAGGTGCCCGTGGTCAGGATCACGGCCGGCGCCTCGAAAGACTCGCCGATTTGCGATTCGACGCCGCGCACCGCCCCATCCTCGACCAGCAGCCGCTCGACCGAGGCCTGCCGGATACTCAGGCTGGGGGTCCTTTCCAGCACCCGCTTCATGCGGGCGCGGTAGGCCGCCTTGTCGGCCTGGGCGCGCCGGGCACGCACGGCCGGCCCCTTGCGCGTGTTGAGGAAGCGGAACTGGATTCCGGTTTCGTCGATCGCGAGCCCCATCTCGCCGCCCAGCGCGTCGATCTCGCGCACCAGGTGGCCCTTGCCGATTCCGCCGATCGCCGGATTACACGACATCTGGCCGATATGGTCGAGGTTGAGCGTCAGCATCAGCGTCGCAGCGCCCATCCGGGCCGCCGCGAGCGCCGCCTCGATGCCGGCATGGCCGGCGCCAACCACGATCAGATCGTACCGCATAAGAATCCGGGCGGCTGATTATCGCCGATCGCGGCGCGACTCGCAAAACCTCGGCACTCTCATCAGGCCGCTGCGGTGACTACAAACTGTATATTTTATCTATAAACAGCAACTATTCGTGTTCGGAATCGACACTGCCGAGCGATTTCTACGGCGGCGTTGGCATCCGGAGGTCTCATCGAATCGGCTACTTGCCGATACAGAATTCGCGGAAAATGAGGTCCAGCACGTCCTCCGTGCCGACCTCGCCGGTGATCGCGCCGAGTGCCTCGGCCGCTGCCGTCACCTCGACCGCGACGATTTCGGGCGGCATCCTGGCGAGTGCAGCCTCGCGGGCCCGGCCCAGCGCTTCGATCGCGCGTGCCAGAGCCTCGCGATGCCGCTCGCGCGAAATTGCAACACCGCCGGCATAGTTGCCGCCGGCGGTCGCCTCGATCTGCTCCAGTATTCCCTTCCGCAATTCGTCGAGGCCGATGGCTTCGAGCGCCGAAAAGTGGATCATCGGTCCGCTGATAGCACATGCCCTCAGATCTCGCTCGGCGATTTTCGCCGGAAGATCGCATTTGTTGAGCAGCGTGACGGACGGCCGGCCCTCGGTCAGCGCGGCGACCCGGAAATCCTCGGCGGTCAGTCCCGTCGACGAGTCGAATACCACGATCAGAAGATCGGCCTCGCGCGCCCGCGCCAGGGCCCGCTCGATTCCGATCCGCTCGACCTGGTCCCCGGAGTCACGCACCCCGGCGGTATCCTGTAACACCACCGCGTAGCCGCCAAGCTCGAACGAATCCTCGATCACGTCGCGGGTGGTGCCGGGGATCGGAGTGACGATCGCGCGCTCGACCCCGAGCATCAGGTTCAGGATGCTGGATTTGCCGACATTGGGGCGTCCGACGATGGCGGCGCGGAGGCCCTCGCGCATCAGCCGGCCGCGCTCGAAGCTTGCGTGCAGCACCGCAACGTCGGTGGCGAGGGCCGCGATCGAGGCCGCGATCTGATCCGGCGAAGGCAGGCTCAGGTCCTCGTCGGCGAAGTCGATGGCGGCTTCCAGATGGGCCCGGATCGAAATCACCTGCGCGCGCAGACCCTCGACCCGCGCCGCCAGCGCGCCGCCAAGCTGCGCGACGGCGAGCGTCAGGGCGCGCTCGCCTCGAGCCTCGACCAGGTCGCGAATCGCCTCTGCCGCAGTCAGATCGATGCGGCCGTTCAAAAATGCACGGCGGGTGAACTCACCCGGCTCGGCGAACCGCGCGCCCGCCGCCATCGCCAGGCCCACCACGCGCCGCACGAGATAAGGGCCGCCATGACAGTGCAACTCTGCAACGTGCTCGCCGGTGAGAGTTCGCGGGGCCTCGAAGAACACCGCCATCGCGCGGTCGATAACCGCGCCGCACGCAGGATCGCGCAGCTCGCCGAGCCGCAGCCGGCCGCGCGGCAGGCGGAGTGTGGCGGCGCGCTCCTTAAGCGGACTCCAGATCGTCTGTGCGATCCGATGTGCCTGGGGACCGGACAAGCGCACGATGGCGACCGCGCCCGGGCCGGGCGCGGTGGCCGGCGCGACGATCGTGTCTTCGACGTACATTGAAAGCGGCGCGCCGGGAGATGCCAGTCGCCTGAAAACACGGTAGTTTGACGGTCTCGCGATGGCAAGCTAGTTTGCGCCTCATCATTTTGCTGGTGACCGGCACTCGCGGACCAAGGTCCAAAAAGATGCCGGCTTCGGACCATCTCATTTGCGCTCAGGATCGGAATGAAAGCATCGTATTCGCTCCAATTGAATAATCGCCTCGCCTTCGCGGCCCCCGCCTACGGGTTCAAGGGGATGCTCAGGATGGCCGAGATGGCCGACGACTCGCCGTTCGAGACCTTGATGGTCGGCGACAGCCTGTTCGACAGTCCGCGCTTCGAGCCGATCGCGACCCTCGGCGCAGTCGCGGCGCGCACCCGGCGGATCAAACTTGGCGCGGCTATCATCCAGCCCCATTTCCGGCATCCGGTGATGCTCGCGCTGTCGTGGGCGACGCTCGATATCGCGAGCGAGGGGCGCACGGTGCTGGCGCTCGGAATCGGCGGCGGCACGCCGCATGGCGTCGGCGCGGAATGCCGCGAAGTGGGGGTCGCGGCGGGCCAGCGCGGCAAGATTCTGGAGCGTTGCGTGGGCGAACTGCGGGCGCTCTGGACGGGAACCCATCCGCGCGTCAACCTGCCGGTGCGCCCGGTGCAGACTTCGGTACCGATCTGGATCGCCGCCGGAATCTATCAGCCGGGCGCTGAAGAGTTCTCGGCGCAATCCGGCAACACTGCTGGAGAGCGGGCGACGTACCTGCCGGGGCCGCTCGATCGGGTGGCGCGGCTGGGCGATGGATGGCTCACGATTATGGCGACGCCGGACGAGATTCGCCGTTCGATCGCGGTCCTGCGCGAGGCCGCCGTCCGCTATGGCCGCAAGCCCGGCGCACTGACCACCGCGACCGACGTCTGGATAAACGTCGGGCCGGATCCCAAGGCCTGCTTCGAGCGCATCCGCAGCGCGATGAGCATGTACTTCAACGGCGACCCGATCTCGGACGCCACGCTCCATCGATGGGCCGTCTATGGACCGCCCGAGATGTGCCGCGAGCGGCTGGCCGCCCTCGAGGCGGCCGGGATGCAGCATATCGGGCTCGTAATCGGCGAGCCGGAGCCGTTTGGCCAGTTCGAGCTGGTGGTCAACCAGGTGCTGAGCTGAGCGGATGCAGCGGGCTCGGCGCACTTGCTGCATTTTCGATTGAAAACCCGCTTGCCCCGCCGGTCCGGGTATGGTTCGATTGGGCAGCGGCGACTCTGCCCGACATCCCGGCATCTTCAGAAAAAAACGAAGGCCGGCCGCGCAGGCCGGTAACCTGGCACAAATTGGCCCTCATCGATGAAAAGGACCTATCAACCTCACAATCGCCGACGAAAACGGACTCACGGATTTCTCGCCCGGATGGCGACGCCCGGCGGACGCGCGGTGCTCAAGCGGCGCCGCACCAAGGGGCGCAAACGGCTGACGATCGCGATTCCGCCCAAGCAGCCCGGCTAGACCCGCCGCCCGCGGACGAGAGCTTCAGCGCTGAAGATCGTATTCGCCGCCGCGCCGAATTCCTCACGCTGCAGCGCCGTGGAATCCGAACCCAAAGCGCACACTTCGTGGTCTATGCGATGCGCGGCGATCGGCCCGGGCGTCCGCGCCTCGGAATCACGGTCTCGCGGCGAATCGGCCGGGCGGTCACAAGAAACCGGATCAAACGGCGGGTGCGTGAGTGCTTTCGACGCGCGCTGCGCGCTATGGTACCGGCGCAAACCGCGATGATCGTGATCGCAAGAAGCGGCGCCGGCGCGATCGATTCAGCGACCATGCTCGACGAGCTGCGGTCCGCTACACTGACTATCGGTCAAAAACTTTGAAGCCCGTCATCGCGCTTTCGCCAAACCAACCAGCGCCGGACGCCGGAGCCGCGCGGCCCCGATGCGCGACGGCCGCCGCACTCGCGATGCTCGACCTCTATCGTGCCGTAGTCTCGCCGATCCTGACCGGACTGCTGGGCCACGCCTGCCGCTTCCATCCGACCTGTTCGGTCTATGCGCGCCAGGCGGTCGCGAGCCACGGCCTCGCGGGCGGCGGTTATTTCGTGATTCGACGGCTATTCCGCTGCCGTCCGGGGGGAGGATGGGGCGACGACCCGGTGCCGCGCCGGGACCAGGCGGTCGCGAGGTCTTGAGGGAGGGGAATTGGATACCCGCTTACTGATCGTTGTGATGCTCTCGGTGGGCCTGATCTTCGCCTACCAGGAACTGGTCCTGAAGCGACTCTATCCGCCGAGCCAGATCGAGCAGGCGCACACCGTCGCGAGGCCCGGAGCCTCGCCCGGCGCCGGGAGCGCGCAGCCCACGACGGGCGGCGAGGCTGCCAGGGGCGGCTCGATTCCGCAGATCGCATCGAACTCATTGGTTGGGGAGGCGCCCGCGGCGCCCGAGCGCACGATTGAGGTCGACACGCAGCTCTACGATGCGCTCCTGACCACTCGCGGCGCGAGACTGCTGAGTTTCCGCCTCAAGGACTATCGCGAGTCCGCCGAGCCCGGCAGCCCGTGGTACCAGATGGTGCGGGAGGGAGCGGATGGAAAGCTGCCGCTCGGGCTGGTCTTGAACCGCGGCGGCACCACGGTCACCGATTCCGCGCTCAACTACACGACCGACGCTGCGGCCAAAATCGATGCGACTGCGGGCCGCACGGCGATCGTCACGTTTACCGCCAAGACCCGCGACGGCCTGCAGGTGACCAAACGCCTCGCCTTCAATGACGGCACTTACCTGTTCGAACTCGACGCTGCGATCGCGGGCGCAACCGCCACAGTCGCTCAGTCCGGCGTCAGCATGAGCGAGGCCCTGGTCGAGCATGGCTCCGGCTACTACAATATCCCCGAGCTCCAGGCCGACGTTGGGGGCAAGGCCCTGACCGAAAGCGAGAAGCACCTCCTGAAGGGAATCGTCTCGGCGCCTGGACTTATCACCTACGCCGGCTTCGGCGACCGCTACTTCCTCGCGGTCTATATGCCGGTTGAGCCGCGCGAGGGCCTGCTCCTGATGAGCTACAGCGACGACGAGGCGCACGCCCGGCTGCTGTTCGACCGCGCCTTGCATCTGAAGACCGCGGTCTACATGGGGCCCAAGAAGCTCGAGGTGCTCGAGGCGATAAACCCCGCGCTTACCAAGGCGATCGACTTCGGCCTGCTCGGCGTGATCGCATTGCCCCTGCTGCGCGCCCTCCAGTTCTTCTACCGCCTTGTGCCGAACTACGGGGTTGCTATCATCCTGCTAACCATCGTGGTGCGGCTCGTTACCCTGCCGATGTCGATCAAGGGGCAGCGCTCGATGATGCGGATGCAGCGGCTGCAGCCCCAGGTCGAACGGATCCGCGAGAAGTTCAAGAACGACCAGGAGCGCCTCAACCGCGAGATGGTCGACCTGTACAAGCGCAATCACGTCAACCCGCTTGGCGGATGCCTGCCGATGGCGATTCAGCTGCCGATCCTGTACGGATTGTACGAGGCGTTTCTCAATGCGTTCGAGCTCAGGCAGGCGCCCTTCATCGGCTGGATCCGGGACCTCTCGGCGCCCGATTGCCTGGTGATACCCGGGGTGCCGGCGCTGCCGATGACCACCTGCCATGGAATCCCGGTGCTGGTCATACTGCTGGCGGTCACCTCGTTCGCGCAGCAGTGGCTGTCGCCCAAGCAGCCCGACCCGAATCAGCAGAAGATGATGATGTATATGCCCCTGTTCTTCAGCCTGATTTTCATCAGTCTGCCCGCTGGACTGACGTTGTATTACTTATCGTCGAACGTGCTCGGTATCCTTCAGCAGGTGTTCCTTAACTACGAATTCAAACAATACTCCCCAGCAACGACATGAGTACCAGGACTACCAGCGAACAAACCGCAGCCACCGTCGAAGCGGCGATCCGGCAGGCGCTCGAGGAACTCGGCGCGCATGAAGACGATGTGACCATCGAGGTCCTGAGCACGCCGCGCTCCGGCGTGCTGGGACTCGGCGCACGCCAGGCGCGGGTCCGGGTCACACGCCGTCCGCCCGAGGCCGCCACCAGCAGGGCCCAATCGCCTCCCCCGGCGCCCCCGGCCGCGCGCTCGCAACCCGCGCGCCGGCCGGTCCAGCGGCGCGAGGAGCCGCCGCCTCCCGCAACCGAAGAGCGTCCGCCTCAGCGCCAATCCCGGCCGCAGCGCGAAGAGCCGCCCCAGCGTGAAGACCGGCCGCGCCCGCGCGAGGAGCGCCCCGCGCAGCGAGAAGCGCGCCCGCCCCGGGCCGGCGAGACTGAAGCGGTCGAGGGCGAGAGCGCCGGGCCCGATACGCGCCGCAGCGAGGATCGCGCGGAGCAGACTCGCGAGGCGACCGAAATCCTCGGAAAAATTCTCGAGCTGATGGGCGAGAAGGGCGAAATCAGCGAGGGCGAGAAGGACCCCGAAAGCATCGAGCTCGAAATCAAGGGCGATGGCTCGGGACTCCTGATCGGCCGCCATGGCCAGACCCTCGACGCGCTCGAATACATCGTCAATCGCGTCCTCGCCCGCCGCGTCAAGGAAGCGATCACGATCGTGCTCGACACCGAGTCGTACCGGGCACGGCGCCGCCAGCAGATCCATCGGATGGCGCTCTCGATGGGCGAGCAGGCCAAGCGCGAGCATGCGACGGTCAAGCTCGAGCCGATGCCGCCGCGCGAACGCCGGATCGTCCATCTGGCGTTGAAGGACGACCCGCTGATCACCACCCGTTCCGAGGGCGAGGGTTACCTGCGCTCGATCGAGATCATCCCGGTCGGCGGCGGAGCGCCGCGCGAAGGCCGCTCACGCGAACGGGGTCGCGAACGCGGCCGCGAGCCGGAGCGCGGACAGGAGCCGGCGATCGGCGAGCAGGGCGGTTTCAAGCACGGCCAGAAACGGATTATCTAGCGGCGCAACGCCGCGGTTAACGCAGAACTTGGCATATGAACGACAAGCAGCCGGACGGCAAACCCGTCCGGCTGCTGTGCAATGAATCGCCGGGCTCCGGCGCGTCAGGCGTTAGGGTCGAGGCCCCACTTCTTCTTGTTGGCCACCACCTGTTCGGGCGTGGGATGCTCGACGGTGGTGAAGCTCTTGACCTTGAACTGATCGTTCAGCTCGACGGATTTCCGGTTGAGCGCGGTGTCATCCTTGAAGACCTCGGGCACCGCCGGCTCCTCGAAAATCGCCTGCCACGGGCATTCCGGCTCGCACGCGCCGCAGTCGATGCACTCGTCGGGATTGATGTAGAGCTGGTTGGGAAAGTGCTCCTTGTCCGACCCGACATACTCGTAAATACAATCGACCGGACAGACGCTGACGCATCCGGTATCGAGACAATCAATGCAAAGGCGGGTTATGACCCATGGCATGGCTGACTATTCTCTCCTCCAGCACAAAACTTATCTTGGCGCGACGGTGATTTAAAGCCCGCTCGAGCCGGCAGCAATTTTGCTGTTTTCCGGCCGCGCAAATCCTGAGTATCGGCCACTTTGCACGATGGAAATCTCGGTTACAATAAGCGGCTGATACTCGGCGCCAACGCCTAGCACAAAGTAGGGTGGTAATGAAATGAAACCGACTGATTCCGTGACCGTCACCCGGACGCGCACCGAAACCGACAGCATGGGCGCTATCGAGGTTGCCGCGGACCGCTATTGGGGCGCCCAGACCGAACGCTCGCTGATTCATTTCGCAATCGGCGAAGACAAGATGCCGCGCCCGCTGATCCGCGCGATCGGGATGCTCAAGAAGGCCGCCGCGATCGTCAATCGTCAGCTCGGCGAGCTTCCCGAGGAGAAAGCGCGGCTGATCGTGGCCGCGGCCGACGAGGTTATCAGCGGCAAACTCGACGACCACTTCCCGCTGCGCGTCTGGCAGACCGGCAGCGGCACCCAGACCAACCTGAACGCCAACGAGGTCATCTCCAACCGCGGTATCGAGCTGGCGGGCGGCAAACTGGGATCGAAAAAGCCGCTCCATCCCAACGACGACGTGAACCTGTCGCAATCCTCCAACGATACTTTTCCGACCGCGATGCATATCGCGGCGGCCGAGGAGCTGACCCATCGGCTAATCCCGGCCGTCCAGAAGCTGCGCGACGCGCTCGACGCGAAGCGCCGCGAGTTCGCCGATCTGATCAAGATCGGCCGCACCCATCTGATGGACGCGGTGCCGCTGACGCTCGGCCAGGAGTTCTCCGGCTACGTCGCCCAGCTCGATGCGGACCTGAAACGGATAGATGCGATTCTGCCCGACGTGTTCGAGCTGGCGATCGGCGGCACCGCCGTCGGCACCGGCCTCAACACCCATCGCGAGTTTGCCGAGCGCAGCGCGCAGGTGATAGCCGAGCTGAGCGGGTTGCCGTTTCGCTCCGCGCCCAACAAGTTCGCGGCGCTCGCCGCCCATGATGCGCTGGTCATGGCGTCGGGAGCGCTCAAGACCCTGGCCTGCTCGCTGATGAAGATCGCCAACGATATCCGTTGGCTCGGTTCGGGCCCGCGCTGCGGCCTGGGCGAGCTGACCTTGCCGGAGAACGAGCCGGGCTCGTCGATCATGCCGGGCAAGGTGAATCCGACACAGTCGGAGGCGATGACGATGGTCTGCGTGCAGGTGATGGGCAACGACCTGGCGATCGGGATGGCCGGTTCGCAGGGCAACTTCGAGCTCAACGTCTTCAAGCCGGTCATTATCTTCAACCTGCTGAACTCGATCCGCCTGCTCGCCGATGCCTGTCATATGTTCACCGAGTATTGCGTGATCGGAATCGGGGCGAATCACCGGCGGCTGCATCATTTCCTCCACAACTCCCTGATGCTGGTGACCGCGCTGACACCACGAATCGGGTACGACAACGCGGCCAAGGTGGCGAAAAAGGCGCACGCGGAGGAGATTACGCTGCGCGAGGCCTGTATCGCGCTCGGGTTGCTCTCGGGCGAAGAGTTCGACCGCCACATGCGGCCGGAAAAGATGCTCGGCCCCGAGGAGTAGCCGATTCGGACCGCGGACAGATCCGGTCGCGCCGCGACGCTGGCCGCGGCCCTGATGACGGCGGTTGTTGCAATTCTGACACTCGCCTCGGCTCCGCTTGCCGCACAAACGCACGCCGGCGAGTTGTTCGATCCGCCGATCGTCAACGGTCAGCCGGTCAAGGTCGCAATTGGCCTGGTGATCACCAATATCGCGAAGATCGATGAGGCGGACGAGCAGTTCCTGATCGATGGCTACCTGTTCGTGCACTGGCGCGATCCGCGCCTGGCCCATCCGCCCCGGCCGGGCGGCGCGCCGCTCATCGTCGATCCCGGCCACATCTGGCTGCCCAAGCTGGAATTCGTGAACGCAGTCAGGCCGCGCGATCGGCATGATACGCGCGTCACGGTGGACGATGACGGCCGGGTGCGCTACGTCGAACGCTTCGACGTGGAACTCTCCTCGAAGTTTTTCCTGCGCAGCTTTCCCTTCGACACCCAGACGTTGCAGATCGTCATCCATCCGTTCCCCGGCGGCGACCTGCAGACGGTCGTCTTCGCGCTCGATCGCGACCTGACCTGGAAATCCGGCGAGCTCGAAAACTACAGCTCGCTGGCGCAGTGGGATGTGGCCGCGATGACGCCCGCGGCCGGCCGCGTAAAGCTGATGAACGGCCTTGAGGTCTCCGAGCTGCGCTTCGAGGTCAAGGTCGTGCGCCGCTACCAATTCTATCTATGGAAGGTTTTCCTGCCGCTGCTCCTGATGGTGATGCTGTCGTGGACGATTTTCTGGATAGAGACCTTCGACCTGCAGAATCAGATCCAGGTCGCGGTCGTCACCCTGCTGACCGTGATCGCGTTTGCGCTCGCGATTTCCTCCAGCCTCCCCAAGGTTCCCTACCTGACATTCTCCGACGCTTTCTTCCTGACTTGCTACGTCTTCGTGTTTATCGCGATACTCGAACTGATGACCGTGCACGTGACGCATCGCACCCGGGGCCAGGATCTTGGACTCAGGATTCGGCGGGTCTCGCGATGGCTGGTGCCGCTCGCCTTTTGCGCGACGCTCGCGGTCATCGTAGTCCGATTCCTGACCTAAGCGGCGAAGCGGGCCCGGAATGAAACGTGATTTGACAATCGTCTCGACCGTATGTTAGCGAACGCAGGTCCGATTTTGCAGGGTTTTTTGGGCGAGACAGAAGGGACGAAGGTGGCACCGAGGTGCTGCCGGGATCGTTGCGCGAGGCGAAGGAGCAGAGCATGAAATTTGGCGCATTCTATCTGCATCAGGTGCCGCGTCCGTGGGACCTCGAATCCGAGCATCGTTACTTCAAGGACGCGCTTTCCCAGGTCGAATTGCTCGACCGCCTCGGTTTCGATTATTTCTGGGTCGCCGAGCATCATTTTCTCGAGGAGTATTCGCACTCCTCGGCGCCGGAAATTTTCCTCGCCGCCTGCAGCCAGCGCACCCAGCGCATCCGGCTCGGCCACGGAATCGTGCAGATGCCGCCGCTGATTAACCATCCGGCGCGCGTCGCCGAGCGCATCGCCACGCTCGACCTGATAAGCGACGGCCGGATCGAATTCGGCACCGGCGAAGGCGCCTGTATCAGCGAGCTCGAGAGCTTCCAGGTGCCGATGGACGAAAAACGCGCGATGTGG